>CAVGYR010000038.1:0-13883 GCA_963633325.1 uncultured Treponema sp. | reverse complement strand
GTTTTTTTACTTTATGATTTTTTAATTTTTAAATAAAAATTAAATTCTAAAGAGATGGCGAAAAACAAAATAAAGTTTTGTGTTATTTTTTAAAAGCAGGACCTTGTGGATCCTGCTAAAAATTAAATATTAAAATCAATATTAGATAAGATAATACTATTACCCGTAGAATTAACAACTGTTATAGTTAATTCTTTTGTTAAATCAAGTTTTGAAACATTTAACGAATATGTTTGTTTACTCTTTGTTGTACTTATTTCAAGTTCAACTGATTTCTCGCCATCACTTATTACTATTTTACCACTTGGGTCATTCTTATTTGAATTAATAGTAAATGTGCAAGTTTTTATTTCATCATATAAATTATTCACGTTCATTGTAAGTGATTTTGAAGTTTGAGAATACAAACCTTTTCCTTCTACACATAGCGATGCAACATAATCGATATTAATACCATTTTGGGAAACTGAACCTGTATTAGATACAAGGCCTGTTAAATCAATTGAAGTAGCAATGGTTGTGTTTCTATTAGATAAATCTTTTAAAACTCCTAATTTATATGTAGCTTCTTGAAGTTTTTCATATCCGGTGAAGAATGAATCAGTTTCACTATCAAGCTCGTTATATAAAGAATTAATGTTATTAATTAACGATTCCTTAGCTAATGTAACTTCTCCTATAGAATCTACTAAAGAATTCATATAAGCGATTGCATTTTCATTTTTACCAACATATGTATTATTATCGTAGAAATCATCATATGTAAGATTTAGCGCATCGCATTCATCCTTAAATATATAATATGCATATTCCGGATGATCTATAAATGGATTTCTGTTATTTTGAATACCAAATACTGCATTATTTCTTGAAATCTCACGTTCATCAACAGGATCTTCTGCCGCCCATTTTAATAAAGTAGATAGTTTACCTAAATATTGAGTTCCGCCGAGTTTTCCTTTAGATTCATTTATTTTTGTAACATCATCTGTTAGAACTAAGTTTAGTGTGTCACTATTATACATAACAGTCATATAAAACATTATACGTGCAACATCGCCTTTAACTTCGTCTCTTGGTTCAAAAGTATCAGAGGTATATTTGCAGCCATAAGATGTAGATCCGTCAGTAACCTTATCAAAGTATTTATCACTTCTTGCGCCATTTATTGAGCTTTCCGCAATCCTTAACATTTGAATATCAGAATATGCTTGATAAGATTCATCTTTAAAACCATATGTTTTAGCCCATATATGTTCTTTGTTCCATTGTCCGGCACCACTGCCGCTATTGTCCGGGTCCATACGGCGCCCTGTATATAAACATTCTACGTAATTAGAATCATATGAGTCAATAATTTTTAATTTAGAAGTTTGAGTAGAGTAAGAATATTTTTTATAATTTGAATTAATTAAAGTATTTAGTTCGATAATTAATGTTTCTTTATCAGTAGTATTTATTGAATCATAATATGTTCCTGTATAAACATTTGATTTAATAACATCATGTTTATATTCTTCTTTTAGAGTATATTCTTCAGTTGAAGTATTTGATGAACTGCTTGATGAATAACTTGAAGATTCTGATGTTGAACTAGACTCTGAACTAGATGAGGGAGTCGATTCTTTTGAAGAACTGCTAGAACTAGATGAAGCACTAGATTGAGTAGGTTCACTAGAACTAGGTGACGAACTGTTGTTAATCTTAATCTCACAAGATGCAAGTGTAAATATTAGTAATGGTAATATAATATAATTTAGTTTTTTCATTTTTGTACCTTTTTTATAAAAAACTAGGAGAACCTATAAAAGAATTCCCCTAATTTCTTAATTTTTATAAAATTATTCAGTTACCGAACCATATTCAACTATAATAGTTTTAATTTGTACTTGACCAGATGCCTGAGTGCCTTTAATAACAACATCATTTGCATTTATATCAAATTTTGTTGAATTTTCTGTACCAGTAACTTTTGTACCGTTTACACTAACTGTAGGTGTTTCTGATGTAGATGCATATGTAATTGTAATCGATTTAATTGCATAACCAGTTTTAGTCTTGATTTCTAATTGATTACCATTACCTTTTGCAGCATATAAACGAATTGTACCATCTTTATTAATACCTAAATCACCTGTATAGCCATTCTTAGCTGTAGTAATAACAATGTTAGCATCAGTTACACCAAGTTTTGAAGTAACATCGCCGTCAGCATAAGTTGTTGTTGTTGTAGAAGAATGTTTAACAGTTACTTTCTTAGTATTTGTAATCTTACTTGCATCATAAGTTGTAACTTCAAATAATTCAGTAGTAAATGAAACATCTTGTTTCTTAGTTACGCCATTAACTGTAGAAGATAAAGTGATTGTAACATCTTCTTTAGTTTTTGTAGGAGTAATTGTACAAGTTTGGCCACTAATAGCCACACTTGTACTAGTACCCTTAACTGTTGCAGTAACACCATCAGAAATTGTTACAGTAGTTGTTTTAGTATATGTTTTAGTAAATTTTTTAGATGCCTGGTAAACATTTGATTGAGCTTGAGTAGCATCATCAATTTCTTTGCTTAAAATAACAACATTCTTTAATTCGGCAGCATTGTTGTTAAGTACATATTGTCCCCATAAAGTTACTTTTGTCCCAACAGGATATGTAGCATCAACAGTAGAAGATTGTTTTGAACCATATTGATTGTATACTCCGTATACTTCTAATGTTTTTGCAGTATCTTGTGCTTTTGACAAATAAGTAATTGTGCTTGTGCTAACGCCTGAAACATAACCTTCAACTACAACATATGATTTATCAGCTGTTAAATTTGTACCAGCAACAACATCATCAATTGATGTTAAAGTATATGCTGGAATTGCAAGATTAATATCACGTGAATAAGATTCCTTATTATAAGTTACAGTTAAAGTAACAACAACAGTCTTAGCGGTTGTTGTACCAACTAATCCTAATGTAGATTTATTTATTGCTGAAATAGTACCAGCAGAATCTTTAACTTTCCAAGCATAAGTGGCACCAGTTTCTTTATCCTTATCAGCAAGTGAAATACTTGTAACAGTCTTAGTGATATCATCGAATGAATAAGCATTAGCTAATTCAGTCGCAATCTCAACATTAGAGTAACCAACCTTAAATTTTACAACTTTATCAATTGATGTATCACCAATCTTACCAGTAATAGTTAGTGTAACTACAGACTTCTTAGAATTATCAAGTTTTAACTTACCATCTTCAATTTTAGCACTATCACCAGTTACAGCATAACTAAATTTAGAACCATTAGTTCCTGTAGTTTTTAAAGTTATTTCTTTGTTTTCTTGGTAAACTGCATTGAAATCTTTTGCAACTTCATCAAGATCAGCATTTACCTTATTCTTTTGAGGCTCAGTTGATTCAGTAACCTTAGCTGCATCGTTAACAATGAAAACAGGACCTGTAGAAGACCATGATAAATATCCTTCAAGAGTTACATATTTATCTTTAAATCCTTGTAACTTTGTAATTAATGCTGTAGTTGAATCAGCACTGAAAGGAGTGAAACCTTGGTATAGAGAAACAGGAATTTCTTTTTCTCCTACGGTAACAGTTACAACATTATTTAGAGTTGTATCATACTTTCCATCTGTTTTTGTAGGTGTTGCATTAATTTTAGTAACTTTTACTTGAGATAATTTAACCTTTGATGATTGTAAACGCATTAATTCATCTTGATCATCATTTTCAACATAATCAGTAATATCTGTGCCTAGTTTAGAAATATCTAACTTTTCAGCTTTAGTGTCAACTGTAGCAGTTGCGCCAAACTTAGTTTCAAGAAGACCATTAAAAGTACTACGTGTAGCACCTGTAACAGTAACCTTTTCACCACCAGTCAAGTTATCATATACATCTTTTTTAATGTAAGCTTGATAAACAAAGTAAGTACCTTTAGCTTCATCGTCCCATACTAAAAGACTACCTTCATTGTATGCTTCGGTATAACCAACTTTTGCTAAAACGTAACCTGAAATATCAAATGTTGTTTGACTACCATCAATCCATCTAGCATAAGTAACAGATGCAGGAACTTCTTTTAGAATACGAACTCTAAAAGTATTAGAATCAATTGTCTTCTTAGTCTCAGGATCTTTTAAAACACCATGATAAGAAGCTTCTTGATATTCTTCATGTTCTTCTTCACCTTCTTTATCAACTTCACGAGTGATAATTGTTTGCCAATACTTAGTTCCATCACTTCTATATTTTAATTCGAAAGATAAACGGTCAGTATTATCACTTACCCAGTTTACTTCATATGTTTTACCATATTCAGTAATAGAATAAGGTAATTCGAAATCACTTGAAACCTTATCACGATCATTTGTAATGCTAGTGTTCAATAATTTAACAGCACTTTCAAGAGTTGAATTGTTCACTTGAGTTTGGTCACTGTTACCACATGATGCAGTAGCAACAACGCCTGTTGCAAATAAAGTACCTAGTGCAGCAGCAGATAAAACTTTATAAATTTTTTTCATTTTAATCTCCTAATTTTTGTTTGTTTTTTGTTTATTGTTTTTCAGTAACAGTAATATCACTGCTAGAGATTGTATAACTATTTGTTGAAGAATCTAGTAAATATCTAGAACTTGTAGTAATCTTATCGCCCACTTCAAGTGAGAAATCACTCGAAGCTTTATTGATTACTAAATCGTATTTGGCAGTTCCGACTTTAACTTTAAGTCTAATTATATCAGTTGAAGTTGATTCAATAGTTGCAACTTCCGCATTTTCAAATTTCATTGAATAACCCTTAGTTTTCTTAACAGTAAATGAATCACCATCACTAAGTGTCTTAGGTACTAAACCATGGATTGATTTATTTTCCATAGTAAATCCTACGATATGATATAAAGTACCTTTATCAGTTGATTTAAATTGTTGACCGATGATGCTAGATGAATAACCTACAGTAATATCGAATTGGTAAGTAGTACCATCAACGATTTGTTCAACAGTCGCATTTATGAAACTTGATGAAGAGAATTTTAAATCTATTAGATAAGCATCAAATGCAACATGTGTTGGAACACTTGTATCTGAATTATAATAATTACTATAATTTGTATTTAGATCCTTTAATGTAACATTTTGAATAGTTTCAGGATAGTAGATATCTTCTTCGTCTCCAAATAATTTTAACTTCTTTTCAGAAGCCTGATTTTGAGCATTAGTGAATGCCTCATGATAATCAGCTTTAATGGAAGAACTAGTTCCTGTATATTTAGAATATCCTTCTTGAACAGTTTCGATATTTAAATTTCTCCATTCTGAATCAGAACTTGCTTTATACCAAACATATGCAAGTACTCTTGTTCCGTTTGAATCATAATTTACTTTATAGTCATTACTTTCAAGAACAATTTCAGTCGCATTATTTAATATATTTGCATTCCATAAAGAAGCTGCTTTCCCCCACTTCTCATATCCTGCAGTTGATTCAGGAGTATCAATACCTAAATATCTGATTGTATAAGTAAAACCCGAATTTTTCAAAGAGAATGTAGATGTATCGCCATCTGTAGTTCTAACTAGAGTAGCTTCCTCAATACCGTCACTTGCAAATTTACAATTAGTATAATTTCTTGTTAACTTGCAATTCGCAGTATAATCTACAATTTTTGAATTCCCACAACTTGCAAGTGCACTAAGTGCACCTGCTAAAATTGTAGTTGTAGCTAAAACTTTTAAATATCTTTTCATTTTACTCCTAATTATTTTGTACGATACTTAGCTTCTTCAGCAGCTTCTTTAATGTATGAAGAAGCATTGCCTTTATCCTTTAATGTTGAAGTTAATGCTTCACCGATTTGAGTACGAGCAGTAGCTGAACCATTGAAGCAATCAGAAGTATAGAAATATTGATTCATACTTTGCATAGCTGATAAACAAGCCTTATTAACTTCTGTACATTCAGGGCTAGCTAATACCTTAGCTAAAGCTTTACTAGAAGCAGGAGCATAACCACCTGATGCAAGTGCATAAGCTGCTTGAACATCTTCGCTTAATAAATACTTAACAAACTTCCAAGTTGCAAGTTCAAGATCATCATTACCTTGGTCAAACATTACGAATGAAGGACCTTGAGAAATCATCTTAACACTATTACCAGTGCCGTCATATGAAGGAGTACCTGCGATAGATACTTCAAATGCATCATCACTTGGCATTTGGTGACTTGCACCACCTGAAGAACCAATTGAGATGAATGATCCATCGTATGTCTTTTTATCAACGCTTGAAGTATATTTAGTGAATAAACCTGAAGTATAAGAACTAGTTACACCTTTAGTAGTAACTAATCCAGCTTTGTACTTATCAACTAGACTGTTGAAAAATGCTGTAGTAACATCGTTATCGAATAAGATCTTATTTTCGCCAGATTGTGTTGAATCTGTGTAATATTTAGTACCATTGTTCATAGCACTATAACTTTCAAGATATGAAATAACCCAGCTTGAATCTGAATCATATCCTAGAGGAGTTGACTTAGGGAAATCTTTCTTTAAATCTTCACAAACTTTCCATAAGTTTTCCCAAGTCCACTTAGAGAAGTCACTTGTAGGATTTTCAGGATCAATACCATACTTTTCTAGATAAGGTCCTACAACTGTCTTATTATAATATAGAACATCTGTAGACTTGTTGAAAGGAATTGTATAACGTCCTTCTTGTTCGAATACTGTACCTTCCGACCAATATGTAGCTAAATCAGTTTTTTCATCCGCAGTTAAACCGTTAGTTGCATCATCAATGTAATCATTGAAATTAAGAACCTTACCACTTGTTAAGTAAGTAGCAACGTGGTCACCATAAGCAACTGCTAAACAGGGTTGAGCACCAGCTACTAAGTCTGATTGAATCTTAGTCTTTAATGTATCATAAGAATAACCATTTGTAATTTCAACTGTATAATCAGGGTTAGCTTTATGGAATTCTTCAGCTGCTGACTCTAATACAGTCATAAGTGTATCACCACTTGTTGTATAGAAAGTGATTGTATTTGTGCTCTTACTTCCACATGATGTAAGTGCTACAAGAGAAACACCTGCTGCTGCACCTGCTAGAGGTAATATAATTTTTTTAATCTTCATTTTTTGTTTGTCTCCTTTGTACTGTGTACTTTCAAATAAGCATTTTCCTATCCCAAAGAAAATTATTCACAATTAGCCTTTTATACCACTCTTAGATACACCACGCATGATGTATTTTCTGAATAATATAAACACGATAAATAGTGGAATTGAAATGATAATTGACGCGGCCATACGCACAGGGTAATTTGTGTGACCTCCATTGTTATCTAAACCACACCCAGACATCCAGTTAGAAACTAGTTGCATCTTTGGACTATTTACAAGTTGAGGCCAAATATATGAATTCCATGTACCAATCAATTTTAAGATTGTAATAGAAATAATAGTAGGTCCTGATAGAGGAATCATTACCTTAACTAAGTAATGAACATCTGAACATCCGTCAATCTTAGCAGCTTTGTATAAGCTTTCAGGAATAGATTTAAATGAGTTACGTAGTAAGTAAATATAATATATTGAACATAAGAATGGAAGAATTAATGCTACATAAGTATCTTTCCAACCTAAAGTGATAACAGTTACATAGTTAGTAATTGTAAATAGTTCACCAGGAACCATCATTGTCATCATACATAACGAGAATACTAAGTTTTTACCCTTAAATTCAATACGTGCAAATGCGTAAGCCGCAAGTATTGTTAAGATAACTGATGCAAATGTTGATACAAATCCTACAACGATTGAGTTAACAAGTGTATTTAAGAACATACCATGGTTAAATGCAGTAGGATAGGCTTCAGCTGTAAATTCGTGAGGCCAGTAAGTAGGAACTGTAGCTTCGTATTCTGCAAGTGTCTTAAATGATGACATAATCATCCAATAGAATGGAAAAATACAAGTTAGAGCTCCAATTGTAAGTAGAATATAAGTAATAACCTTTACAATTACAGATTTTCTCTTGTCTTTTGCCTCTTCTTTTTTTACATCGCCTTTTTCTTGTCTAAGTTGATTTACTTTGGCTTTTATTTCTTCATTTATTTTTTCATTGTCATAAATTTGTTCCATAAATGCCTCCTAGTAATGTACTCTCTTCTTACTAACCATAAAGTTAATGAATGTGAATATCATGATTATGATTAATAATACGATAGCAGCAGCTGCACCTAAACCTGTTGAGTCTGCGATGCTATCATAGATAAATCCTACAACAGTATTAATTTTAGAGCCAGAAACTGCTTCTGAACCAAATATACCAACTAATGCAGTATATGATTTGAATCCACCAATGAAACCAGTTATGATTAAATAACTTAACATAGGCGAAATTAGAGGTACTGTAACTTTCCAAAGAGTTTTATGTTTAGAGGCACCATCAACTTTAGCAGCTTGATAGTATTGCTTGTTAACATTTTGCAAAGCACCGAATAAGATTAAAATCTTAAATGGTAGACCAGCCCAAATTTCATATACTAATACAACAATACGTGCATACCAAATCTCTCTATCAACAATTGCATACAACCATCTATTAACGCCATCAGGAACATGCGAATTTATTTTCATCCAGTTAATCTGAGAATTAAATATAGTATTAATTAATCCCCATGAAGTAGCCGTACCATCACCATTAAGACCAATAACTGAGAACATAGCCGCAAATACAGCACCGATCGCAATTGAGTTAGTTAAATAAGGTAGAAAGAATAGCGTTTGATATATTTCTCTTAATGGTTTAATTGCATTTAGACCAACTGAAATAAATAAAGCTAATAATGTAGAAATAGGAACTGATACAAATGCAAATAATAATGTGTTAACTAAACAATAGTTAAACTTACCGTATGAAAATACACGTGTAAAGTTTCCAATTCCCCATCCATCAAAAGTTTTACTTTGAGGTTCATAGTTTTCTTGGAAAGCTGTTACAAAGCTTCGAATTAATGGATAAAAAGTGAAGATTATCATTAAAATAACTACAGGAAGAACAAATAGCCAACCTTTTGTAGTCACTTTTAATTCCTTCATAAATCTCTTGTGAAGGACTTCCTTGTTATCCTCATAAATAATATCTTGTGATTGCTCCATTATTAAGCCTCCTTAACTGTATCATTACCTTCTCTAAGTCTAACTTCTGACTTACGATTAAATAAGAATACTTTATTTGGCTTTAAGCTAAATCTAATAGTTTGTGTATCTGGTAATTTAATATCAGAATCAATGATAGCTCTTACAGTATCTTTTTCACTATTAGGATGCTTAGCTACGATAGATTTATCACGACCCATAACATCGATGTGATCAACTAATAAAGTGAATGGACCGTTAGGATCTACGATAAATCCTTCAGGACGAATACCTACTGATATTTCTTGATCCTCGATTGTTGTATGTCCGATAACTTCGTCTCCAATAATTACGTCTCCTTTTTCAATCTTTCCTTCGAATAAATTGATTGGTGGAGTTCCTAAGAAGTTTGCTACAAACTTGTTAGCTGGATCATCATATATTTCTTGAGGTACACCAACTTGTTGTAATACACCAAGCTTCATAACTAACATAGAATCACAAATTGACATTGCTTCTTCTTGGTCATGTGTTACGAATACTGTTGTAATACCAGTTTCCTTTTGAATACGACGAATTTCTTCACGTGTTTGTAAACGTAAGCGAGCATCTAGGTTTGAAAGTGGTTCATCAAGTAATAATACAGATGGGAACTTTACAAGTGCACGAGCAATCGCAACACGTTGTTGTTGACCTCCTGATAATTCACTTGGTTTTCTTGAAAGTAAATCTTCAATTTGAACCATTTTTGCAGCTTCTGCAGCACGAATTTTAGCAGCTTCCTTTTTGATTCTCATATTAAGTAGCGGAAACATAATGTTTTGTTCTACTGTCATATGAGGATACAAAGCATAGTTTTGGAATACTAAACCGATACCACGTTTTTCAGGTGCTAGGTCAGTTACGTCGTCCTCACCAAAGTAAATACGACCACTAGTTGGTTCTTCAAGTCCTGATAACATGAATAATGTTGTCGACTTACCACAACCAGAAGGTCCTAATAAACCAATAAGCTTTCCTGATGGAATTTCAACGTTTAAATCATTTACGGCAATGACTTTACGTCCAGCTTTTTTGTTTTCAAAAACTTTGGTCAGATGTTCAAGTGTAATTTTCATAAACATTCCTCCATTACAAATGTATATTTCCCTTGCTATAATATTTTAGCATAAGTGATTTTTTTATACAATAAAATACGCTTGTATCATAATAAAATTTGCAAGATTTTTTTATGATTTTATATATAAATGCGTGATTTTAGCTTAATTTGACGTGTTTTATGATCTAATATTGATCTCATTTTATGCATTTTATCATTTGAATTTATATGCTAAAGTTCATGTTATAGTTTGTTTTAAACAATATGATATTTATGTTAAATAAGTTTCGAGATATCTAATTTTACTATTTGATTTTTATTTATTTTATCATTCTTAATAAAACTAATCATATAGATTGGCAAATATGTGATATTCTCTTTCTTTTCGATATTTCCGTTACATAAAACATAAGCCTTTTTATAATTAAAATCTTTGTTACTCATTAGCGCGCTTAAGGCACTATGTCTTTTATAATCTTTCCCGCTTTTTACCTCGATTGGAATTACTTGATTTTCATATTCGATTAAAAAATCAATTTCCCCTCTTTTTTTATCATTATTGTAAAACAGCTGAAAATTATGTGCACTAAGTTCTTGTGCGACTACTGCTTCGTATATAGCTCCGTTATTCAAAGTAGTATTTCCATTTAAGATAGCTGCCTGATTACCATTAAATAATTTATATGATAACAAACCAACATCACATAAAAACAATTTAAATAATGTTCTTTCCTTACTAGCTAATAGCGGATAGATAGGATTATCTACATTATGAACAAATAATCCTACGCCACTATTTTTAAGCCATGCAAAAGATGATTCGTACTGAAAAAATCTAGCTTTTTGATTCAAGTTTTTTAAAATAAAACGCTTGTTATGCGCATTTAATTCACTCGGAATTAAATCGTATATTTCTTGAATTAATAACTTAGATTCATTTTGATATTTTACAATATCATGTTTATAACCTAAATCTATGTCATATAAAACTTGATTAACATTATAGATATCATTTGATTCAATGAATTTTTGAACTGCTTTAGGCATTCCACCAACAACTAAATAAGTATCAAAAAGACTCAACATTTGTTTATGAATAATAGAATCTACTGAAATTTCTTTATCAAAACAATCTTGCAAATAACTTATAGTTTTGTTTGATACATTAAGTGCAATACAATATTCTTCAAAATCCATAGGAAACATTTGAAAAACAGTTAAAAATCCCACAGGAATTGATAATATATCTTGCATTTTTATTCCTAATAATGAGCCTGAAAATATGAACCTAAATTTTGTGTTTTGTACAAGGAATTTAATAGGTGTGATTGCGTCTTCTGCTTCTTGGATTTCGTCTATAAATATAACTGTCTCATTTTCTACTAGAGGCTTATTTGAAAGTGCCGATAAACGCAATATTAATTGTTTTTCATCATATGAGGAATTAAAGGCATCTAACACCAATTTGTTTTGTACCAAGTTAAAATCAATATAATTTAAATTATTTTTCTTTAAAAACTCAAGTATACTAGTAGTTTTTCCTATTTGCCTTGCACCATCAACGAGCAGGCCAGTATTGCTGTTTTCATACCATTCTTCGATTTTTTTTGTAATTTTTCTATATAACATTGTTATCACCAAGTTAAGTATAACATCGTTTGTGCATTTTTCCAACCTTTTAAACTTGATTTTATGCATTTTTCCAACTTTTTTAATATTCTTTTTTGCGTTTTTCCAACTTTCGAGGCTTCACTGCATATAAAAATGAATTAATTGCGCATTAATTTTTTTTAATAATGTATAAAATATCTAAAAAAATGATTGCAATGCAATCGCATTACAATCACTTTCATTAGTAATTACAGTTATTAGGTGTACGTGGATAAGGAATAACGTCACGAATATTATCTACACCAGTTAGATACATAACTAGACGTTCAAAGCCCATACCAAAGCCTGAGTGAACACAACCACCATATCTTCTAGTATCTAAATACCAGTCAATCTTTTCTTTATCAATGTGCATTTCATCCATTCTTTGAATTAACTTATCTAAATCTTCTTCTCTTTGGCTTCCACCCATTAATTCACCAGAACCTGGCACAAGTAAATCAACAGCTGCACAAGTCTTGTTATCAGGATTTACCTTCATGTACCAAGCTTTAATATCCTTAGGCCAGTCAGTTACAAATACAGGGCCATTAAAGTGGCTTGTTAACCATACTTCATGTTCGTGTTGTAAATCAGCTTCATAATCAGGTTTAAATTCCCATTTCATTCCGCTTTCTTTAAGTAAATCTACAACATCATGATGCTTAATACGTGTGAAATTGGCACTTGTTAAATCTTCTAGACGTTTCTTTAAGCCCTTTTCTACAAATTGATCGCAGAAATTAATTTCGTCACTCGCATTCTCTAATACATAACGGATAACATATTTTAACATTTCTTCTTCAACATCCATACAACCATCAAGATCACAAAATGCCATTTCAGGCTCAATCATCCAGAATTCATTTGCATGTGTCTTGTTATTTGAATTTTCTGTTCTAAATGTAGGTCCGAATGTATAAATATCACTAAATGCCATCGCAAATGTTTCACCTTGTAATTGACCACTACCTGTGATGAAGGCCTTGTGTCCGAATAAATCATCAGAGAAATCAATAGAACCGTCTTTATTAAGTGGTGGATTTGTTACATCAAGAGCTGTAATCTTAAACATTTGATCGCTACCTTCACAGTCAGCTGATGTAATTAACGGAGTGTGAACATATAAATATCCATGGCTTTGAAAATATGAATGAATTGCCATAGCCGCAATACTTCTAATACGGAAAACAGCTTGGAATAGATTTGTACGAGGACGAAGATGTGCTACTTCACGTAAAAATTCTTTTGTATGTCTCTTAGGTTGAATAGGATAATTCTCAGGTGAATCGCCTAATAAGCACACCTTAGTCGCATGTATTTCATATGGTTGTTTCATTTGTGGTGTTAAAACAACACGTCCTAAAACACCTACGCTAGATCCTACTCTTATTTTTGATACATCACTAAAATTCTCTAAATCCTCTGCATAAACAATTTGAAGAGGTGAGAAACATGTACCATCTGATACAGTTAAAAAGCCAAATTTTGCTTGAGCTCTATTTGTCTTAACCCAAGCACAAATATAAACTTCTTTGTCGCTTAAATCATTATACTTTTGAGATAATTCTTTTAACTTAATTCTTTTCATAAATGCTCCTTAAATAAAAAAAACGTCCTAAATCTAAGGACGTTTAAAACGCGGTACCACCTTAGTTCAGAGTTTCCTCTGCACTTTAATCCTTAACGCGGAAAACGGATGGTTCTACTATAATTCTTCCATCTCTTGAAGGTGTTCTCCTTTATGTTTCAGGTTGATTTTCACCATCCATCAACTCTCTTAACATCAACATAAAATCGTCCTTCGCATCGATTTCTTAAATAATAGCATATATTTTATTATGTTTCAAGATTTATTGTCTATGAAGCGGTATTTGTTAGGTCTTTCGCAAAGTCGTTTATCCAAAAAGGGCATAATAGCCCATTAAAATTTAAAAAATTAATCTTTAGCTATATCCATGAATAATAATTTAGTGATTCTT
>CAVGYR010000037.1:0-14311 GCA_963633325.1 uncultured Treponema sp. | reverse complement strand
ATATTATGTTTTATAATGGATTTTTACGAGTTTGTGCTATAAGCCCTAAATTAGAGGTTGGTAATCCTAAATTTAATATTAAAGAAATTATTTCTTGTTTAAACGGGTTAGAAGCTTCTGTTGCAGTATTTCCTGAACTTTGTGTAACAGGTTATACTTGTCAAGATTTGTTTTTCCAAGAATCATTACTTAAAGATTCACGTGAAGCTTTAAAATATTTCTTAAAAGAAAATAATTATAATGGTTTAGTCCTTTTAGGTGCTCCTTTTGAGATTAATGGCTCTTTATATAATTGTGCATATGTTATTAAAGGACACGAGTTATTAGGAATTGTGCCTAAGAGAAGTTTACCTAATAATAAAGAATATTATGAAAAAAGATGGTTTAAATCCAGCTTGAATATGGATTTAAATTGTGTACTATTTGATGATCAAGAAGTTCCTTTTGGTAATATTATCTTTAAAGATATTGAACATGAATTAAATATAGGGGTCGAAATTTGCGAAGATATGTGGGCTTCTGTTTGCCCTAGCAACATTTTATCCCAGTACGGTGCAAACGTTATTTTAAATCTATCAGCTTCAAATGAAACTTTAGGTAAATCTGACATTAGAAGAAATGCAGTACTTGAAAATTCTAGAAGAAATTGTGGCGCTTATGTATATGCAAGTGCTTCTGTTAATGAATCTACTAGTGATACTGTATATTCAGGTCATAATATTATTGCAAGTTTAGGTAAAATCGTAAGTGAAGAAGAAAGCTTTAATGTAGATAGCGAGATTCTTTACGGTGATATTGACTTAGGTGAAATTAATTTCAAGAGAAGAATGAATACTAATCTTCACGATGACTTTAACCTTAATTTTAAATATACGATAGTTAAATTTAGTTTAGATACAACTGATGATTATACATTTATTGAACCCCCTAATAAATATCCTTTTGTACCTTGTGACAAATTAGACGGAATGCGTATTTCTAACATTCAAGAGTTAGGTTTGTATAAAAGAATGACTCATACAAAATCTAAAACGCTTGTAATTGGTGTTAGTGGTGGTCTTGATTCTACACTAGCTCTTTTAGTTGCTTGCCAAACTTTTAAACGTTTAGGAAAAGATTTAAAAGATATTATCGCAATAACTATGCCAGGGTTTGCGACTAGCGACAGAACTAAAAACAATGCGATTTTACTTATGGAACATTTAGGCGTTACTATTTTAGAACGTCCTATCGATAAAATTTGTATTGAAACATTTAAATCAATTGATCAAGATATAAATGTTCACGATGTAACTTATGAAAATGTGCAAGCTCGTGTAAGAACATTAATTTTAATGAACGTAGCTAATAAGACTAATGGTATAGTGCTTGGAACAGGAGATTTATCTGAACTTGCATTAGGTTGGTGTACATATAACGGGGACCAAATGTCAATGTATGGTATTAATGCCGGACTTCCTAAAACATTAGTTAGATATATGATTGAATATTATGCAAATACAAAATATAGTGATGTAGCTAATATTTTATTTGATATCATTGATACACCTATTTCCCCTGAACTTTCAGATAAAGGTCAAAAGACAGAAGATAGCATAGGTAAATATGAAATTAACGATTTCATATTAAATAGATTTTTAAGCTGTGGTGATGATAAAAAACGTATAGTATTCTTGTTGACTAAAACATTTAATATTTCTTATTTAGATGCGAATAATGCAGTTGATAAATTCTTCAAACGTTTTTATACTCAACAATTTAAACGTCAAGCCTTACCTGACGGACCTAAAGTGTTAGATATTTCACTAGCACCTAGATCTGACTTTAGAATGCCATCAGATATTAGCCGTGACTAGTACAATTAAAGGACTAGTAAAAGTAATTGTTTTTGAGGCGAAGGATTCAACTTATAAAGTACTTAAGGTTAGAACTGAGAACGAAAGTTTAACAGTAACTGGATATTTTCCACAAATTGATATAGATGTATCTTATACTTTTGATGGTGAGTATAAAGTACATCAACGATATGGTAAACAATTTGTTGTATCTAAATTCAGTCAAGCTGAATTTATAAGTGAAGAAGCGCTTATTTCTTATTTGTCTAGTCCTCGCTTTGAGGGGATTGGGCCTAAAACTGCTAAAAAGCTTGTTGATACGTTAGGACTAGATGCGATAAATATAATTGCAAAAGATCCTAGTGTACTTGAAAATATAAGTGGTTTAAATAAGAAAAAGATAAATACAATTTCTAAAACTATTAAATTAAACAGTGATTTAAATCAAATATTTTTAAAACTTTATGATTACGGATTCACTTATAAAATTGCTAATAAACTTTATGAAAAGTTTGGATCTACAATAATAAAAGAAATTGAAAAAAATCCTTATATGTTGTGTTCTACACTTGATTCATTTGGGTTTAAAAAATCTGATAATTTAGCTATTAAATTGGGTTTTGATTTACATGATACAAGACGCTTAGAGGCCGGAATTTTATATAGTTTATATGAATCTACTTATTTAAGTGGAAACACCTATATATTAATGGATTATTTGATAAAAAAAGCTTTAATTGCTTTAAATAATTCAATTGAAATTATTACAGAAGAAGAAATATGTGAAGCATTAAACAATTTTACTAATAGTCGTATTGAGGTTATTGATGATAGAGTATACTTAAAATCTCTTTTTGATTATGAATTTGATAGCGCTAAACAATTTAAAGAAATATTAAATTTTAAATATCAACATTTTAGTAAAGACAGAATAATTGATTATATTAACCAAGAGGAAAAAGACCTTGATTTTGCATTAACTAGTGAACAAAAAGATGCAATCATTAAATCTTTAACAAATAAGGTATCTATTATTACAGGGGGACCTGGTACAGGTAAAACAACAATTTTAAATGTTTTAATTGGGGTTTATTCGAAGCTAGTTAAAAAGAGCAAAATTGATTTATATAATTCAGGACTATTGTTATTATTGGCACCTACAGGACGTGCTAGTAAGAGAATGACTGAACAAACTAGCATATCTGCCTTTACAATACACAAAGCCCTTGAATACAATGAAGACGGTACATTTAATAAGAATTTTTTAGATAAATTAAATGCTAAATTAATTATTATTGATGAATCATCGATGATTGATATTGAACTATTTTATAGAATTGTAGATGCAACTAAGCTTGATTGTAGGATGATTTTTGTTGGTGATGTATGCCAATTGCCTTCAGTTGGCCCTGGGAACGTATTATGTGATTTAATTAATTCAAATATTGTTCCTGTGTCAAAATTAAATGTCATTCAAAGACAAACCGAAGATAGTAATATTGTAAAATTAGCTAAGGCTCTAAATGAGAAAAACATTGATTTATCGATATTTAATATGCATAAAGAAGTGTTTTTTTACTCTTTAGAAAGTTATGATATTATTCCATTTATTATTAAATTGCTTCATAAATACCGTTTGAGTAATGATGACTTTTATTTTGATATGCAAATTATGTGCCCAATGTATGGGTATGAATGTGGAATTGACAATATTAATAAAGCTATTCAACAAGAATTTAATTTATCTACTGAGTCAATAAATTATGGGAATTCCGTTTTTAAAATAAATGATAAAGTCTTACAAACTGCAAATAATCCTGATTTAGATATTAATAATGGTGATATCGGTATTATAAAAAGTTTTTCTAAAAATGACGATGGGACTGTTTTAAATATAATGTTTGATAATAGGCTAGTCGAATATCCGTCATCGAATTTAGATGAATTGTCTTTAGGATACGCAATAAGTATACATAAAGCACAAGGAAGTGAATATAAAAATGTTATTATTCCTATAGTACCTGAGTTTTATATAATGTTAAAAAAGAATTTAATATATACAGCTATAACTCGTGCTAAAGAAAAAGTAATTCTTTTAGGTAATCCTAGTCTACTTGAGAGAGCGTGTTATCAAAATGAAGAAGTTCGCTTGACCACATTAGCTGAAATATTAAATGATAGTTTTAATAAACCTAAAGAAATTATTAAAGATAAAGATGAAGAGTTATTTGAAGAAAAAAAAGATACAAATGAAAGATATATAAAAATTGATGATCCTCTAAGTGCTTTTTCTTTTATAGCAGAGGACTTAGGTGATATTAATCCGTTTAGTTGTTTAAAGGAGATTAAAAATGATTAAAGATGAATTTTATACATTAAATAATGGCCTTTTGATACCAAAAGTTGGTTTTGGTACTTGGCAAGCAAGTGAAGAAGATGCCTATAATTCTGTTTTATATGCATTAGAATCCGGTTACAGACATATTGATACAGCTCTTGCATATCAAAATGAAAAAGCTATAGGTAAAGCTATTAAAGATAGTGGAATTAAAAGAGAAAATATTTATATTACCACTAAACTTCCCGCTCAATATAAAACATACGAAGAAGCTATTAAATATGCCCATGAATCATTAGCTAATTTAGATTGTTCGTATTTAGATTTATATTTAATACATGCACCTTGGCCTTGGAATGAAGTTGGTAAAGATTGCGAAGAAGGAAATGTTGAAGTATGGAAAGCTTTTATTGATCTTCAAAAACAAGGTTTGGTTAAAAGTATTGGTGTTTCTAATTTTAGAGTAAATAATTTAGAAAATATCATCAATCATACTGGTGTAATTCCTCAAGTAAATCAAATTAGATTTTTTATAGGAAATACGCAAGAAAGTATTGTAAAGTACTCACAAGAACATAATATTTTAATTGAAGCTTATTCACCTCTTGCAACAGGTGAAATTCTAGAATCAAAAGAATTAGATCAAATCGCAAAAAAATATAATAAATCTAAAGCGCAAATTTGTATAAGATATTGTTTAGAAAGAGGTACTTTGCCATTGCCTAAGTCTATTCATGAAAATAGAATTTTAGAAAATATTGATCTTGATTTTAATATTCAAAAAGAAGATATGGATTATTTAAATAGCCTTAATATTGGTTCTAAAAGGCCATTAAGAAGTTAGTTTAGATTAACAAAGTCTTTGACATGATGAAATAATTCCTTTATAATCTAAATTGTTAGTTTAGACTAATAAAGGAGTTTTTTTATGGAAAATAAGCAAAATATATCTAAAATGCCTAAAAGTAAAATTGTTAGGTATATATTTATTTTACTAGGTTGTGTTACTTTTGCACTTGGTACTATTGGAATAGTTTTACCTATTTTGCCTACGACACCATTTTATCTTTTGACAGCTTTCTTTTGGGTTAAAGGTTCTTATAAATTTTCAAACTGGTTTTTAAATTCAAATTTATATAAAAAACATATGAATACATTTGCCAAACACAAGGTAATGATTTGGTATAAAGAATTAATTTTATTACTTTTAGTATCGTGTCTATTAATCATAACAATGTTAATTTTAAATAACAAAGTTATGAATGTCATTTTCCCTTGTTTAATCGGTCTTAAGTATTTCTATTTTGTACTTTTTGTAAAACCAATTTCTAAAGAAGAATATATAAGGTTAAGAAACATTGATTTAGAAAACTACGAGGTGTGTGCCTAATGGAAACTCGTTTTATTTCTTTGATTGTTATCTTGTGCATCATAACTATATCTATTAGTGTTATAGTATGTAGGTATTTATTATCTAAAAAGTAAAAAATGATTAAATTGGTCTTTTAATTATAAAAAAAATATTGTAAAATAAGTCGTATTTTAATAAAGCGTTGATGTAGATTGCATAATTTGTGATTTTAAGAGACTGATTGTTGGTGTAAATATCAGAATTGTGGGTTATGCGGGGCTGCTACGGAGCTTATTTTTGTAATTAAGGTGCAGAGGAAACTCTGAACTAAGGTGGTACCGCGTTTTTAAACGTCCTTAGATTTAGGGCGTTTTTTTATTTTGAAAGGATATTATATGAAAAATTTAAAAAGTTATGAAATAAGACAAATGTGGCTTGATTTCTTCAAGTCTAAAGGTCATTTAGTTGAACCAAGTGCTTCACTTGTTCCTCAAAATGATAAAACATTATTATGGACTAATGCCGGAGTTACTCCGTTAAAAAAATATTTTGATGGATCTGTAGTTCCTCAATGTCCTCGTATTACTAATGCACAAAAGTGTATTCGTACTAATGATATTGAAAATGTTGGTAAAACAGCTCGTCATCATACATTCTTTGAAATGTTAGGAAACTTCTCTATTGGTAATTATTTTAGAAATGAAGTTTTACCATGGGCTTATGAATTATTAACTAGCAAAGAATGGTTCGATTTAGATCCTAATAAATTATATATTACTTATTATCCTGATGATCACGAGACTAATGACTTATGGGTTAAGTGTGGTATGGATCCTAGTCATTTAATTCCTCTTGAGGATAATTTCTGGGAAATTGGTGAAGGTCCATGTGGTCCTGATACTGAAATTTTCTTTGATAGAGGAGAAAAGTGGGATAGTCGTGGTAAAGAACTTATCGAACAAGACATTGAAAACGATAGATTTATTGAAATTTGGAATATCGTATTCTCACAATACAATTCTAAAATTGGTGTTGCAAGAAAAGATTACAAAGAATTACCTGCTAAAAATATTGATACAGGTTCAGGATTAGAACGTTTATGTTGCGTTATGCAAGGAACTGACACTAACTATGAGACTGATTTATTTATGCCTTTAATTAAGAAGGTTGAAGAAATTAGTGGCGTCAAATACACAGGCCAAATGGCATTCAAGGTTATAGCTGACCACGTTAGAACTGTTACGTTTGCAGTAGCCGATGGTGCAACAATGTCTAATGAGGGAAGAGGATATGTTTTACGTCGTGTATTACGTCGTGCTGTAAAATATGCAAAGAGCCTTGGAATTCATAAGCCATTTATGTCTGAACTTGTAGATGTAGTTATTGACATCATGGATCCTTTCTATCCTTATTTACATGACCAAGCTGAAATTGTTAAAAAGGTTATTAATCAAGAAGAGACCAAGTTCTTAGCTACTATTGAAAAAGGTGAAGCAATCTTTAATGAATTTGCAAAAGAGGCTCTTGAGTCTAATAAGATTATTGATGGCACTAAGGCATTCAAATTATTTGATACTTATGGCTTCCCATATGAATTAACAGTCGAATATGCAGAAGAAAAAGGCTTAAGTGTTGATAAAGATGGTTTCGATAAAGCTATGCAAGAACAAAAAGATCGTGCTAGAAATAGTCGTAAAACACTTCAATCAATGAAGGGTCAAAATGAAGAATGGATGAAGTTTAAAGACAAATCAACATTCGTAGGCTACGATAAAAACGAAACTAATACTAAAGTTATTGCAGTATTTGACAATGCGGTAGTACTTGAAGAAACACCTTTCTATGCTTTATCAGGTGGACAAGTTTGTGATAAGGGTACAATTGAGGGCGTAGCTGTTATTGATGTCGTTAAAATGCCGAACGGACAACATTTACATGTTCTTGAAGAAAATCCTTTCAAAGTAGGAGACAGTGTTTTTGCAAAAATTGATACTGAATATAGAAATAAAATTCGTAAGAATCACTCAAGCGCTCACTTATTCCAAGCTGCACTTCAATCTGTTTTAGGTAGTCATGTACACCAACAAGGATCGTTAGATGCGGCTGAATTCATGCGTTTCGATTTCAATAACTATAACCAATTAACTGATGAAGAAATCCTTAAAGTTGAAGATTTAGTTAATACATGGATCAAAGAAGGACACAAAGTTGTTACTGAAGTTCTTCCTATTGAAGAAGCTAAGAAGAAACATGCGATGATGTTATTTGATGACAAGTACGGTGATACTGTTCGTGTTGTTGAAATGGGTGTATCAACTGAATTCTGCGGTGGAACTCATGTTTCAAATACAAATGAGATTAACGACTTTGAAATTGCAAGTATTGAATCAATTGGTTCTGGTATATTTAGAGGCACTGCTTTTACAGGAGATAAAGCTTTTGAATCTCTTCAAGAAAGTTTAAGTAATAAGAAAAATGATTTAAATACAATCATTCAAAAAGGAAAAAATATCGTTGAAGCTGCTAGTAAAGAAGGAATTGAATTAAAATTTGTTGATGACTTCTCATATGGCGATGTCAAGGGCTATAGATATATTCTTAAATTAAATGAACATATTCAATATGTATCTAATTTAGTTAAAGACTTAGATAAATCATATAAAGATCTTAAGAGTAAGAATGCTTTATCTAGTCTTGATTCTTATAAGGATCAAATTGTTTCTGATTGCTTAATTATTAGTGAAGAAAACAAAGATACTAATGTTGTTAAAGATTTAGCTAACGCTTTAGTAAACAAATATAACTTAAAAGCTTGTTTCATTTCAAATGTATCAAATGGTAAGTTAGCATTTGTTTGCGCAACAAACGGTACTGTTAATGCAGGTAATATTGTTAAAGAAGCTGCATTAGTTTGTGGTGGTAATGGTGGTGGAAAACCTACTATGGCCCAAGCTGGTGGTAAAGATATTACAAAACTTTCTGATGCAATTAATAAAGTAAAGGAATTACTTAAATAATGAAGTCAATTGGTTTAGATTTAGGTAGTAGAACTTGTGGTGTTTCAATAAGTGATGCGCTTGGAATGATAGCGCGCACTTATGACACTATTCGTTTTGAGGAAGATGATTATGAGACAGCACTTAAAAGTGTTGTAGAAATTTGTAAAAAAGAACAAGTTACTAACGTTGTTTTAGGAAACCCTAAACATATGAATGGGGACGAAGGTATTCGTTCAAAGATTTCTTATGATTTTAAGGCTCGATTAGAAGAAAACGGATTAACTGTAACTTTAATTGATGAAAGATTAACTACTGTTGTTGCGGAGCGCAGCATGCTAGAAGCTGATTTTTCACGTAAGAAAAGAAAACAAAAGAAGGATGAAGTTGCGGCTGTAACAATACTTCAAGATTATTTAGATTCAAAGGGAGGATTTAGTTTCTAATGGATGATAAAACTTTAATTATTACAACTGAAGATGGTAAAGAAATTGTAGTAAACATTTTATTTACATATCATAGCGACGAATATAACAAAGATTATGTTGTATTTGAAGATAAAGATGGTGTAGCTAGTGCTTCTGTTTATAAGGATTTAGGAGACGGTAAGGGCGAACTTTCTGAAATTGAAACTGACGAAGAATGGAATATGCTTGAAGATCTTCTTAATAAAGATGAAGAAGAGGAAGAGTAATGGTTGAAATTTCTGATGAGAAGAGAGATTTATTATTAAATCTTTCTTTTTCAAATAAAATTGAAGAAATGCGTGCATATGCTAAAGAAAATGATGTACCTATTATTCAAGATGAGGGACTTGCATTTCTTAAAGCTATTGTAAAACTTTATAAACCTAAAAATATTCTAGAAATTGGCACTGCTATTGGTTATTCCTCAAGTTTAATGAGTATTTATTCAAATGCGAATGTTTATACAATCGAACGCGATGAAAATATGTATAATGAGGCAATAAAAAACATTAATGAATTAAATTTATCTGATAAAGTTCATGTCATATTTAAAGATGCGCTTGAAATAACTGATGAACTAGACAATTTAAAGTTTGATATGATTTTTATTGATGCGGCTAAAGGTCAATATACTAATTTTTTCAATAAATTTACTCCCTTATTAAATGAACATGGTATTGTTGTAACAGATAACATGTTATTTCATGGATTTTTAGATAACAAAGAAGAAATCAAAAGTCGTTCCCTTCGTTCTCTAATGAGAAAATTACAAGGATATCATGATTTTTTACTTAATAATAAGGATTATGATACAACTATTTTTAATTTAGGTGATGGTATGGCATTATCTTTTAAAAAGGATGATTTGATGTAATTCAAACATCTTTTTTTCTTTAAATTGTACTTAATTTAATTTATAATATACGCGTGAGGCATTAGTATGGAATCTGTTGATAAATATAATTGTTACATTAAATTATTAGAAAAAGAATTAGTACCTGCAATGGGATGTACTGAACCAATTAGTCTTGCTTATTGTGCTGCTAAAGCTAGACAAGTGTTAGGCGAAATGCCAATTAAAGTTGAGGCTTTTGTATCCGCAAATATTATTAAAAATGTTAAAAGTGTAATTGTACCAAATACAGGAAAATCTAAAGGTATAGCCGCCGCAATTTCTGCAGGAATTGTAGCTGGAAAAGCTGAAGATAAGCTTGAAGTATTAGCTCATGTTACTGATGAACAAATTAAAGAACTTAAAGAATTTGAAGGAAATACGCCAATAAAAATTTCTAAGATTGATGATAATCATATCTTTGATATTGGTATTAAAGTTTATTCAAAAGAACATAGCGCTTATGTACGTATTGTTGATAGTCATACTAATATTGTAACAATTATGTATGATGATAAAGTACAAGATATTAAGAGTGAAGATGTTTCTTGTATCAAAGAAGTTAAAGATGATGTATTTGATGAATTTATAAAAAATGTATCTATTAGTGATATTTATGATTTTTCTACAAACGTTGACCTTAACAAAGTTAAACATATTTTAGATAGACAAATTAGTTATAATATGGCTATTGCAAACGAAGGTATCAAAAATAATTACGGTGCAAATATCGGTAAAGTTTTACTTGAAACTTATGGAAATAATATTAATATTAAAGCACGTGCGTATGCGGCTGCTGGCAGTGATGCAAGAATGAATGGTTGTGAGTTACCTGTAGTTATTAATTCAGGTTCAGGGAACCAAGGTATGACTGCTAGTATTCCTGTAATCGTATATGCTAGAGAATTAAACAAAACAGATGAAGAACTTTATAGAGCCTTATTAATTTCAAATTTATCAACTATTCATATTAAAACTGATATCGGTCGTCTTTCGGCATATTGCGGGGCAGTAGCTGCAGGATGTGGTGCAGGTGCTGGTATTTGTTATTTACTTGGTGGCGACCTTAAAGCAGTTTCGCATACTCTTGTAAATGCACTTGCGATTAACTCAGGTATTGTTTGCGATGGCGCAAAATCTAGTTGTGCAGCTAAAATTTCTTCAGCAGTTGATGCAGGTATTTTAGGTTATATGATGTTTAAATATGGCAATCAATTTAAAGGCGGAGATGGTATTGTAAAAAAAGGTGTAGAAAATACAATACATAATGTAGGTTTACTTGCTTGTAAAGGTATGTGTGAAACCGATAAAGAAATTATCAAAATAATGTTAGATGAAGAGGCATAATGAACGAAAAAATTGGTCAAGTTTATAATATTGAAAAAGATAATCAACCTGTTGCTGGTTGCACAATTTCAAAATTAGTTAGCGATAAAGCTAATAAAATATTTTATTTTTCCCTTGCAAAAGATACTGATATCAGTAATGAGATTTTTCCATACTATAAATTTATATATGTTGTTTCGGGAAAATTAAATGTATTAAACAATAATCAAAATTATACTTTATCTACAAATGAATCTTTTTTAACATCCATTAATGGTTTAGTCGGATTTAAATCAAGTGTAGATACAATATATCTAGAATTAGAAATTAAAGGAGAAGATGTTATGAATAATAATATAAAAGCAGGCGAAATTTTCAAATTAGAAAATTTAGTTCCTTATCAAGAAGGAAAAATTGTAAATATGGATGTAATGCATAATGATACAATGAAATTTGTTGTTATGTCATTTGATGAGGGGTTAGCTTTAAGCGAACATGCGGCCCCTGGCGAAGCTATGATTTTTGCCCTAGATGGTGAAGGTATTATTACTTATGAGGGAGTAGAACATAAAATTAGAAAAGGTGAAAATTTTTGTTTTGCCAAAGGTGGATTACATGCAGTTAAAGCTTTAACTAAATTTAAAATGGCTTTAATACTTTCTTTATAAAAAAACAGCGATGAATTTAATCATCGCTATTTTTTTATAGTCCCATCATTAATTAATTTTTTTAAATAAAGAAGTGCATTATATTCACGTTCATGAATCATTTTCCCGCACCCTGTTTGTTTATTATTCTTATACATTTGAAGTGCTTCATCAATTGTAAAATAATATGGTACAAATGAAAGCTCTTTTTCGTAATCTAGTAAATGAGTTTCGTGTTTTTCGGATACTTCTGCATAAAAGTAGTATTCTTCATCAATCCTATTTAATAATTTATATTCAATTGAAATTTTTCCAACTTCTTGAATGTTTTTTATATCAAAGCCAGTTTCTTCTTGAATTTCTCTTTTAAGTGCAGTTACTAAATCCTCATCTTTTTCAATTCCTCCGCCTGGTGTTTCAAAATGGTCTCTAGCTCCGAAGGCATCACACCCGTTGATATGAAGTAAACAAAATTTGTTATCTTTAAAAAGAAAAGCTCTAGCGGCTTTACGAATATAAAATTTTGTATTGCTTGATTTATAAAAAGAATCTTTAATAATAGGATATATTTCTTTCATATTTTCACAACCTTAACGTTTAGAATTATAATATAAATTGATTTATTTTAAAATGTTTTTTCTTGACAAAAACAAAATTTCATATATTATAGTTACTTGATAGATGTTCCTTGCCTAACCATCTATAACTAACAAGGAGAAAAATATGAATAAACAAAAAAAGCTACGTTTAGTAGTAAAATTAGCTCTTGTAGCCGCAATTTACGTTGCACTTACATTAGCGCTTTATCCGTTAAGTTACGGATCAATTCAATTCAGAGTTTCTGAATTTTTAATGTTATTAGTAAGTTATAACCCACTTTATGCGATTAGCTTATCAGTTGGTTGTTTACTTGCAAATATCGCAAGCCCTATGGGTTTGATTGATGTTGTATTTGGTACACTTGCAACAATAGTTTCTTGTATACCTATGATATTTATTAGAAAGAATAAATATTTATCAAGTTTATTTCCTTCTATTGTAAATGCAATTATTATAGGTTTAGAACTTAGATATGCTTATGAAGTGCCCTTCTATTTAGGTGCTATTGAAGTATTTATCGGTGAGTTTGTTGTTGTATCATTAATTGGTGTTCCTGTATTCAAGTCACTTGAAAAGAATAATAAAATTGTTGAATTATTAGAACTTAATGTAACCGAAGATAATTCAATTTGTGCAAAATTACTAAAACCACATATGTTATTTAATTTAGCAATTTGTGTTGTATCATTTGTAATGTATTTCAATTTAGGTCTTCATTATAATGATTTGGGTGAAGGTAGTTATGAAACATTTGCGCTATCTTATTATACATTTGAAAATGATGGCGCTAATTTCAAGATAATTATTTCTGTTATTTTATTAGCTGTATTAATTGTTGTATCAAGCCTTTTATTAAAGAAGAAGACAAGTTCTATTGTTAACATTTGCCTAGATGTTTTATCTATTGTTATGTTAATTACATCTCTTGTTTTAACTCATAAATATGTAGAAAAGATTGATTATCGTTTTTATTTCTACTTTGTATTATATATTATAGCTATTGTAATCGAAATCCTATATTTACTTAATTCTAAACAAGAAGAAGTGAAAGAGGAAACTTCTGTTTATAATAATATTTAAAATAAAAATCACTTACATTGCTAGGCAAGGCGATGTAAGTTTTTTTCTTGACTTGCATTAAAAATATTTTTATACTTAATTAGGTGATTTTATGAAATATTACATATTAAAAATTATAAGAATCATTGCATATGTTTTAGTTGGTATTGTGTTAATTTTAGGTTCTTATTTTTTCTTAGAAAATTTAGTTAACTATTTAAATTTAATTGTTGGTTTGTCTCTTTTCTATGGTTCGTTAACATCATTTCTATTATCAATTAAAAGAAAATCTTTTGAACACGAGGATAATCATGTTGCAAGTCATGCACTTACAATAATTTTTTCAATTATAATTGTAATTTCAAAATATCTTTTTAGTGATGTTGAATTTTCTTTAATTTGTTCACTTTGGGGAGTTACAGCTATTATCAATGGTTCATTACGACTTAATAAATCAATTTATGAGATAAATAAAAAAGAAATTAGTGGTTCTAATATAATAGAGACAATTGAATCAGTAATTGAAATTGTATTAGCAATCATTTTGATTTTAAATCCTGAAGCTCATGTAAAGACTCATATCATACTATTAGGTGTATCAAATATATTATTTGCAATTATATTGTTTGTACATGAATTTAAATATCGAATGCAAATTAATAAAGTTCTAAACAAATAAAAATTACGGGTATAAAAAAAGTTCCTAAAAATAATTAGGAACAATTTATACTCGTTTTTTAAATATCTCCAAGGACTTTGCCTTCTTCAAGATGAACATTCGTATTTACTAAAGGTTCATC
>CAVGYR010000036.1:0-14353 GCA_963633325.1 uncultured Treponema sp. | reverse complement strand
TTCTTTGAGATCCTGATAAAATATATAAACCATTACTTTCTTTATTTCCTTTTTTAATTCTTGATTCATTAACTATTCTCTCTATTTCAGGAAATAGTGATGGCGCTTTTTGTACTTCATCTATAATAAGGGGCGCAGGATGTAATTCTAAAAAAGTTCTCGGGTCTGATAAAGCACTCGATAATTCTAATGAATCATCTAACGAAACATAGGAAAAACCGTTATTTGCGAATGAATGATATAACAACGTTGATTTACCTATTTGTCTAGGACCAGTAACTAAAATAATCGGATAATGATTAATATTATCTTTTAAAATAGTTTCAATATTTCTTTTTATCATATGAACCTCCGATTTTTTGCAGTCTGACTGCAAATTTTACGAAAATATTATATAATAAATTCATTGATACTGCAATATATCTGCAAAAATTTGAATAGGCATAAAAATAGCTAGGACGCAAGAATCCTAGCTAAATTAATATTTAATTGTTGTAAATGTATTCACTTAAAAGAAAATTTTAGTCTCTACATATATGACTTCTGATAGCTTCTTCTTTTACTGCTTTACTAACTGCAGGTACAACACGTGTATCAAATGCACTTGGAATAATATAATCCGCATTTAATTCTTCATCGCTTATTAGATATGCAAGAGCCTTACAAGCTTCTAATTTCATACCTTCAGTAATCTTTGTAGCTTTTGCGTCTAGAGCTCCTCTAAAAATACCAGGGAATGCTAAAAGGTTATTAATTTGGTTAGGGAAATCACTTCTACCTGTACCACAGATTACAGCACCTGCTTCTTTAGCATCATTATAACTAATTTCAGGAACAGGATTAGCCATTGCAAATATAAACGGATCTTTCATTGTTTTAACCATTTCTTTTGTGACTAAGTTAGCAGCTGACACACCGATAAACACATTCGCATCTTTTATAATACTTGCAAGTGTATTATCATGTCCTTCTTTTGTATCAATAATCTTATCATCTAATAATTCTTTAATTAAGAAATCATATTTATCATAATTCTTAATATCTACAACGCCGTCTTTGTTATACGCATAAATTGTCTTAACACCTAATCGCTTTAACATACGGGCAATATTTGATCCTGCCGCACCTGTACCTGACAATACAACAGTAATATCAGACAATTCTTTTTTTGCAAATCGACAAGAATTAATTACAGCTGCACCTACAACAATACTTGTACCGTGTTGGTCATCGTGCATAATCGGAATATTTAAACTCTTAATAAGTCTACGCTCAATTTCAACACATCTAGGAGCTGAAATATCCTCTAAATTAATACCACCAAAGCTAGGCGCAAGTATTTCAACTGTTCTAACTATTTCATCGACATCTTTTGTATCTAAGACAAGAGGAATTGAATCAATATTTGCAAAACGTTTAAACAAAGCAGCTTTACCTTCCATAACCGGAATACCTGCTAAAGGACCGATGTCCCCTAAGCCAAGAACTGCAGTACAGTCTGAAATAACCGCTACAGTATTTGATTTTGATGTATATTTATATGCATTTTCTTTATCTTTAAAAATCTCTTTACAAGGTTCAGCTACGCCTGGAGTATAGGCAATAGATAAATCATCTTTTGTCTCTAAAGATAATTTAGAACCTGTTTCAAATTTACCACCAATATGAGCCTTTAGTGCTCTTTCTCTTAAATCCATATTATTCTTTTGTCCTTTCAAAAATACTATTTCCGTATGTATCATATGCGACGACTAAAGGGAAATCTTTAACATATAATTCCTTTATTGATTCGCATCCTAGATCATTAAACAAAACTTCTTCTGCACTTACTACACTTTTCTTAAGCAGTGCACCGCACCCTCCTGTAACAACAAAATAAACAAGTTTATCTTTTTTACAGGTATCGATTACACTTTTATCTCTAGGGCCTTTACCTATCATTCCACAAACATTTAAAGGTTTCATATAAGAAATAAACTTATCCATACGACTTGATGTCGTAGGGCCAATTGAGCCTATTACCTCACCAGGCTTTGTAGGTGTAGGTCCTGCGTAATAAATAAGCGCATTCGTAAAATCTATAGGAATTTCTATGTTGTTATCAATCATATTTTTAAGTCTTATATGAGCTTGATCTCTAGCTGTATAAATAACACCTGTATATTTAACTACGTCTCCTGCGTGTAAGCTTAAAAAATCCATTATAAAATCACCTCTTCATGCCTATTTGCATGGCATTGAATATTGATTGCGATGGGAAGTGAGGCAATGTGGCACGGAAGAGTATTAATAAATACGTTAAATACCGTTGTATTTCCTCCAAGTCCCATAGGGCCTACAAATGTTTGATTACATAATTCCTTAATCTCTTCTTCAAGTGCTTTTACATCAGGATTTTTGCTAGGTTCTGTTCTTAAGAGTGCCTCTTTAGCTAAAGCGGCACAAGTCTCAAAATTTCCACCTATTCCAATACCTAAAAATAAAGGAGGACATGGTCTACCACCAGCAGATTTGATTGTATTTACTACAAATTGTTTTATTCCCTCAACCCCGTCGCTTGGGTTTAACATGATTAATTTACTCATGTTTTCGCTCCCCGCTCCCTTAGGCGCAACCACAAGACGCAAAGTGTCACCTTCTACAATTTTTGTGTGAACTATGGCAGGTGTGTTATCTTTTGTATTAATGCGCGTTAATGGATCACTTACGCTTTTTCTTAAATATAGTTTCTCGTAAGCCTCTTTGACGCCGGCGTTTATTGCATCTTCTAACAAGCAATTTAAATGAACATCACGCCCTATATATGCAAAACATGTAACTATACCTGTATCTTGGCACATCGGAGTATGTTCGTTATGTGCTATTTTAGCATTCTCTAAAATATTAGATAATACTTCTTTACCTAATGGTGTTGTTTCTTTTGTATAAGCCTCTTTTAAGCAGTTTAGCGTATAATCATTTAAATCATGACACGCTTTGTCTATAGCTTTAAATACGGCACTCTTAATATCATCAAAATATATTTCTCTCACTATATCACCTAAATAAATTTTACATTAACTTAAACTTTATTACAATTTAATAATAGAAATCTATAAAATGGAAACGTTTTTTATAAAAAATATGCATAAATGCATTAATACTAGTTAGATTAATATATGAACAAATCGATATAATACACTTTTTAGATAATTAACCTTTAATATATTTTTGATTTTTGCTGTTAGGTTTATCAGGTAATGTCATTTTAATCAAGCCATTCTCTAGGGCAGGATTTAAATAAGTCGATCTTAATGTTTCTTTAGATTTGATATTTAATCTTTTCATTATCTCATTTGCGGAGAGACTTGTATCATCATCCATTATTTCAAGTAAACGATTTACCTGTTCAGAGATATTGTGCGATTCTTTTGTGACACTTAATAACATTTCATCTAAAGTTTCATCTATCATCTTTAACATAAATTCAATAAAAACATTAGAATTCCCGGCTTTATTGCATATATCAATAGATTTGTAATAATCAGATTGGTATTTTTTTATTTGGGATTCTATCGGTACATATTCAAACAACGGATTCCAACTAGTTAATAAAACATTTTGCCATAATCTTGCAGTTCTACCATTACCATCTCCAAACGGATGAATATAAACAAATTCATAATGAAATATGCATGATTTAATTAAAATCGGTGTTTCTTTATCTTCATTAAGCCATTCAAATAAATCTGCCATGAGTTTAGGCACCAATTCATAAGGTGGAGCCATAAAGATTAAATTTTCTCCGTCAAACACACCTTCACCGTGATTTCTATACTTTTCAGGTCTATCATCAATTAAATATGTGAGTATTTTATGAGCATTTAACAAATCGGATTCACTAAATGCATTAAATTCTTTTATCTTATTGTATGCATCATACGCATTCTTTACTTCCTGTATTTCGTTATAAGGACCAACAACCAATTTACCTGCAATTACGTCTTTAACTTGATTTATAGAAAGAGAATTAGCCTCAATTTCAAGTGTCGAATGAACGGCCTTTATTTTATTATTACGCCTTAATATGGGCATTTTCGTAAGTGATTTGAAAACAGTGATTCTACCTATTTTTTCAGTTATGGACATTGAATAATTAAGCATTTTATTAGTAATAGAAAATGGATGTTTATACATAAAAATCATCCTTTCATCGTCAATTTAATTTTAACATAAAGAATTATTTCAGACAACATCTTGCTTAAATCTTGCTTAATATGTTACTTAAAATTATAAGTCACATGATAAATCTCACCAAGAATTATTTATATATATGTAACAAATTTCAAAAAAGATGATGAATAATCACCATCTTTCCTTGAAATTAAGAATATTTAAATTTTAGTCTAATTGTCAGTTTTTAAACATTGACATTTAAATTGTTATTATTTTTAAAATTTAACTATGCGTATTATTTTTTATATTTTGAATAATTACAACTGCATCTTCATAAGATATGAATTCATCATAAGATTTTTCAGTACTTACGTATGTATAAACATATTGAGGAGTATAGCTAGTAGTAGTCTTAGCAGTTGATAATTGAGATTGTAAACCTGCTAATATAATTGTTGATTGTAAGTAATCAGTGCTTATGCTTGCTAATTGAAGGTTATTATAATCAATTTCATATGAAGTAGTATTTTCACCTAATAAGCCTTTAGCTGCCTCTAAGAAGTAACCTAATTCTTTTGAAGTAACTTGACATTTATATGTATCAGTTAATTCTTTATTTGTATTATAAACTTGAAGTTTATTTGCAAAAGTTTCAGTATTATTATCTTTTTTACGTTCCATAATAATTGTATTGCCTGCTTGACTAATGCTATCAGTAACTAGAGTACGAATAATAGAACTCTTCTTAATCGTGTCGCTATTTGCTAGTACATTGCTTAAATCTGTATTTAATTCCGAAATATTTCCATCCTTAGCTAATACATTAAGTGCATTAACTAAATTATTAAATTCATCCTTAGCTACATAAAGTTCATCATTAACTTCGCTTACATCTGCATTTGTAATAGTAATACTTGTAGTCTCAAACATCTTATTAGACATTGTGAACCATAAGATACGGCTTTGTAATAATGTATCCATAGAGTTTACGGCATTAAGGATTACATTGGCATCAATATTATTTAAACCATCACTGCTAGTTACGCTTGATAATAAGCCTAATGTATTGATAGATTCTAGCATGTAAATTAACTCACCTTCGTTTGTTTCATTTACATAATACCAATTATTTTTTAAATTAGTTTCGTTAGTAGAGTTAAAACTATAACCACTAGGTAATGAGAATGAAGTACCTTCTTGTTTAACAACCATATTTGCAATAGAAGCGGTAACAATATGTGGTTTTACAATTGTTTTTAATTCATCCATCTTAGTACTATATTTAGATAAATCAATGTAACTTTGTGTATTATCGATACTAAAGTCTTCATCATTTAAGTGTTCTCCAATAAGTGTCTTAAATGATCTAAATGTTAGAGCCATATCAGAAGCTGTTACATAATTAGATTCATCTTTTGCGTCTCTTGGGATATAGATTGCATCTATCGTTGAAAGAGTCTTTGATAAAGAAGCTTTTAGAATTGTAGATGTATATAAATTATCAACTTTAGTTGTAGTATTTGCATCATCTACATAATCACCTAAGTAGAATACATTCTTTAAATCAATTGAAATTTCATTTGAATCAGAGAATTCAATACCTAGCAATTTAACATTTTGAAGTAAATTAGGAAGTTCATCTTTCCAAGGACTTGACTCGTAATCAGTCTTCATTGTGTTGTTTGAAATATCTAGGCTATAAGATGTAGGAATCTCTAGATAAGATGCAACTGCATTCATATTAGATAATTCGTTATAGAACCAATAAGAAGCACTTGTAGTCGCAATAGAACTATTTCTTATATAACTTATAGATTCAGAGTCGATAATCTTCTTATATTTTAAATTATCGAACTTAATAGCTGTAGTATCGTCATTAACATCAAATGCATATTTGAAGAATTTAATTAATGATACATATTCATCACTCTTAATATTAATCTTGCTAGAATCTGTGTAAGCATAATCTGGTATTTCGATTACAAACTCAGAATCTGTACTAGTAAGAGATGTAATCTTATCAGTAAATGTCGCATTAATAATCTTTGAGCTAACAAGTTCTTTAATAGATGCGTCACTTGATTTTGCAAATTTTGCAATCAATTCTTCGCTATCAACATCTTCTTTAGTAGCTTCTTTGATTAGATCTAATTCATTTTCAACGATATTTAATACCTTAACGATTTCGCCGTCTTCACTATTAACCCATAAATTAATATTTTGTTCGATTACGTCGTCTTCAAGAGATAAAACGCTTGGTATAGTTAGAGCAGATTTCGCGAACTTATAAACCAATTGACTAGATACGGATTTTAAGATTTCACTTGTCTTAATATTAGTTACATTATCACTAATTAATGTAATATAATCAATATCACCACTCTTTAAATCCGCAATAATATGTGAATTTCCATTTAAGAATTTTAATAATTCTTTTAATGAAGTAGTGCTTATTACTTTCTTAGATTCAACATCTAATGTTTCTTTTAAACTATCTTCAAAATAAAGCTTAGAAGTAGTACCATCAAGTTCAAATTCAATTGAAGTCATTAAATCAGAAATAAGTGCATGTATTACATTTGAGTGAGCTTTATTAGTTGTATCAATTACATTATAAAGTTCTGTATTAGGATCGCTTATAATTTCAATAACATTTGCCAAATCATCATCACTTACTTCGTCTTTACCATAAACAACATCATAAACTTTTGCAAATGTAGGTATAGCAGATGTTAAAATCTTCTTGAATTCACCATCAACAGTTTCTCCGCTTTCATTTTTATACGTTCCCCAGTTAGTCTTAAGAAGTGTTATATCACTTCCCGCAACACTAGACATAGCTTTATTGATTGTATCATCTAATAGATTATTAAATCCATTGGTGTTAAATAATATCGATAATGCGCTTGAATCAATTATATTATTAATACGTGTATATACTTTGCTTGTAGAATCGCTTAATTCATTAATATAGTAATGCATTAAATCATCTTTAGTCTCAATATTGTTATTAACGACATTATCGATTAAATTACCAAACGATGTGAAAATACCTTCAATAGATTCAGCCCAATTAATATCATATAAATTTTGATTAGTACTCAATGTGAAATCAAAATCAGGCATTGATGTAGATAAAATATCACATACACAATCTGTTAATAGATTATTAAATTTAGTTTCATTAAAGAATGATAAATCGCATAAGTCTTCGTAGAATACTTCTGCAAATTCGGCACCTCTAGTACTCTTTTCGCTAGATGCAGTGCGTGATATACCATAAACTAAAGAAGTACTTGATTCAGTTTTAAATGCATTTGAGAAAGCATCGATATCATCTTTATACTTCATATAATCTACAAATAATTCAAATGCAGTGCCTAAATTACCTGAAACTAAATCAGTTGTAGAAATTGCATTTTTACCTAAGAATGCATGATATAAAAGCTTTGTAGATAATTCTTGTTCACTTAAATTATCTTCGTTTACATCACTACCTACAGTTTTTTGTGCATAAGCTATAGCTAGCTTATTGCATGTATACCCTAACATTGACTTCTCTTCGATAGTCATACCATCAAGTGTTTCACTAACAGCTTCCTCAAGAGTCTTACCATCAATTTGTTTATCTGAGGAAACAAATTCAGCTATATAATCTTGGTCGTTAGACTTAGATGTATCAAAACCATATTGTAAGAAAATTAATGCAGTCTTACAAGTTGCACGGGTTAACGGCGCAATATCCTTTGTTAAAGATAATGTTAAAGTTTCTTCTTCACCGTCCTCATTTGTATAAGTGTAACTAGTTGATGTAAGTTTGTCCGCAACAATTAAATAAAGAGGTAAACCTTCTTTATTCTTTGCGACATTCAATACTTTACCAATACCTGTAGTATCGAATTTAGTCACAACACGTACGATTTCATAAGCCATCTTAGTTTCGTCTGTATCGTCATCTTTTGCGTCAGGCACAGTTACTTCCCCTTTAGAAACTACAGTACTAACAAGACCGAATGGCGCAACACACACAAGAGCTACAATAAAACCTCTTACAAGACCTACTAAGCCTCCCATAAGTTTTTTCTTTTTATAAGGTTTAGCTTTGTTGTTAGGGTTATTCTTTTCGCTTTCGTACTTTTTATTAATTTTCTTCTTCCTTCTTCCTTCTCTTGCAAATATAAGATAGAAAATATAGAAAATGAATTTAGCAACCCAGAATACAACAATGCACACTAGGAAAAGTGCAATGTTAACAACAATTAAGGCTACACTATAGATAAATTTACTAGCCTCGGTAACAGTCATTCCTTGTGCTTCAATGGCATTTAAGACTTGTTCATTATTTGATAAACAATCTTCAAGATATCCTGTTAATGTAGAATAATCAGAAGAAGTTTTAAGCATATCTTTAAGCGATAAGTTAAAAGCTTTACAAAGTGACACTGACCATGTGTCGAAGTTCTTTTTTACTACTATAAAGAATACCACCGCAACAACAATAGAAAGTGCAAAAGTTATAAACAATTTAATTGATTTACTTTTACCTCTACGCAATCCTGCAAAAAGTTCCCACACCATAATTAGTGCAAACACCATTGTAGGTACCCATGGAAGAATATTCCATAAAGTTGAATTATTAGCTATACTATCTAAAAACATATAATTCTCCTCCTTATTTATATTATATAGAAAAAAACGTATTAAATGTAATGAGTTCACAAAATATTCATAGAATATAATACATTTTTCTTCAATTTAATTATAATATAAAAACAGCTAAATAAGTGCTAATTTGTTAAATTATCTTTAAGTAGTATAGATTTATTTATAACACAAAATTTTTTTCTTGCAATTTGCACTCTTTAATGCTAAAATTAATAAGCCTAGGGGCATGATGTCAACGGTAGCATGACGGTCTCCAAAACCGTTCGTGTGGGTTCGAATCCTACTGCCCCTGCCATTAGTAATTTAGTCTGATACAAAAGTATCAGATTTTTTTATTTTAAAAAAATATTTTTTATAAAAATTTTAAGCTAAAACCTACTTAGGCTGCAGATCCAAACCTTCGTTTCTACGAAGTCGCATAAAATTATTTAAATTTTCCTAAAAGAAGACACTGCTAAATGCAGCACTTTTTTATCGGATTTTTTCTTGTTGCTTTTTTCCAACAAAAAAATTAAAATGTTCTTGAGGTGATAATTATGTCATTTTATGGTAGAGAAAATGAACAATCAGCTTTAAATTATATTATTAATAAAGATAAATTTGGTTCAGGTTTAATTTATGGTAGACGACGCCTAGGAAAAACTGAACTATTAAAACATTGTTTTTCACATTCTAATAAACCTTTTATTATTTATCAATGTAATCAAGAAACAGAGATAAGTAATATTTCTGATTTAACTAAAGTTATTAAAGAAATTTTAGGACTTAAAAATATCGCATTTAACACTTTTGTTGACGCAATAGAATATTTATTTATCTACGCTATAGATGACGAACTTTTATTCGCAATAGATGAATATCCTTATATTAGAAAAATTATTAGCGGTTTAGACTCAAAAATTCAAAGGATCATTGATGAATACCAAAACAAAAGTAAAATAAAGTTTTTTATTTTAGGTAGTAGCATTTCTACTATGGAAGATATTCAAAGGGAAAATAACCCATTATATAGAAGATTCGAATTAACATTATTACTTAAAGAAATGGATTATTATGATTCACAAAAATTTTATAGTAATTTTTCTAATGAAGACAAAGTAATGTTATATGCGGCCTTCGGTGGTGTGCCTTATTATAATAAACAAATTAACGATCAATTATCAGTAAAAGAAAATATCATAAAATTATTAAGTGGCCAATTTTCGCATTTATTAAGTGAAGTTACATCTAATATAAAAGAAGAATTAACTAAAGTCAATAACGCCTACTCAGTATTTTCTGCTATAGCAACCGGCGCATTCCATTATTCAGATATATTATCTAAATCAGGAATTAAAACATCTACTTCTTTATATGATACTCTAGAAATCTTAGAGAAAATGGACCTTATAAATTATGTTTGTCCCATTAATGACAAGAATAACAAAAAGAAATCTGGTTATCGTATAACAGATAGTGCTGTTTGTTTTTATTATAGATACATCTATCATAATCTTTCTTTTAAAAACATTATAAGCGATGACTTATTTTATGAAAAATATATTATTAATGATTTTATGCGGATAGACGTTCCTAAAGCATTTGAAAAAATTGCTAAAGAATATTTAATCAGAAAAAACAAAAAAGGACTTATTGATCCTATTCTAGAAGATATAGGAACGTATTGGTATGATAATCCTAAAGAAAAGAAAAATGGTCAATTCGACTTAGTAACTAAATCAAGCATTGGTTATACATTTTATGAAGTGAAATTTACTAATTCAAGAATAGATAATAGAGTTGTTAACGAAGAGATTGAACAACTAAAAAAAACTAGCATTTATCCTGCTAAGCTTGGATTTGTATCAAAAAGTGGATTTAATATTACTAATGATAATGATTATGTCTTAATTACATTAGATGATATTTATAATTTAGATTAGAAAGTATAATAATATTTTTAGATTTAAATTGTGTTAACTTAAAAGCAATAATACAACAGTGTTTATCTATTTTTAATTTTCTCGGAGGTTTTGAGTATATATACCCCGAGATTTTTAAAATTATTTATTTTCTCGGAATATAAAGTTATAATCACTTCGAAAAAATCACATCCTAGCTAATTTATTTCAAAACGTTGCATAAAAAAGGAGGACTACAATCGTAGTCCCCTTCTTTATATTATTCAAAATAACTATTTAAATAAATCATCTAATGTAACAACAGCTTGAATAGAGCTGCTGTTTTTGTTTTCCTTTAATCCGTATGTTGTAACAAGAGTTGGATATATAGCATATTTTGTTTTTGTAACCGTTACTAAATCATTAATCTTGTTTGCCATAGAGCTTAAAAACTTATCAGTAATTGTATATTCAGTCAAAGAATACTTCATTTCACAAAGATTTATTATTTGGTCCTTTCTAACAATTAACAAATCAATTTGTGAGCCATTAACACCTTTATCCTCATCTTTATCTGTATACCATGAATTTAAATTTGTATACACTCCTCTAATGCCTAAGCTCTCTTTAATTTGATTAATATGTAACAAACCTACTCTTTCAAATGCGAAGCCAAAAAAAGCATTTAATTTAGGTGTCCCATATAAATTTTGAAAGAAATTTTCATCAGTCTCATTATTATTCATGAAACTATAATAAAAGATAATAAATGGATCTATGATTTGATAAAGTGAGCCTTTAGCTTTCATACCAAAACAATTATATTTACGAATAAATGAACATGATTCTAATTCTTCTAGTTTTGTAGTTAAATCACCAGAATTATTTAATTTGGATTCTTTAATTATATCTTCTCTTGTCAATCCAATTTTCTTTTTTGATAATGCACTAATAATTTTTAAATAGGGTTCTGGATGCTTAAAAATTGATGCGAATAAATATTTAAATTCATCTTTAAGTTGTGAATTAGATTTGAACAACATATTATCAATGTTTTGAGGAACACTTAATCCCTTCTTAATAAAATTATAATAATATGGTATTCCTCCTAATATCATATAATACTGTAAGATTTGCATTCTATTTTCTTTAATACTATTCGCGTCAAAATATTCTTCTACTTCCTTTAGATTAAAAGGAAGTAGATTAATTTGTTCAGTAATTCTATTGTACAATCCGCCTTTATTATGAATAATTTTCTTAAGCATCCAGCTTGTAGCTGATGCACATACAATTAACACAACATCATTTCTGGCTGAGGCCCATCCATTCCAAAAAGATTCTAGAGCCTTCATCATATCGGATTTACTTGTATCCATCCATGATAATTCGTCTATAAATAAAACTTTACGTTCTATGTTACTTTCTCTTATTAAATTTTTTAATTCCTCGAAAGCCTCAAACCAATTGGTTATCTTTTCTTTAGGTGTATACATACTATTCTTTAGAGAAGCCGTAAAAGAAAACAATTGTTCTTTTAAAGTTCCATTAGCTACACCTGCGTGATGAAATATTATATTATTTTTGTAAGCTTCTTCAACTAGATAAGTCTTACCTACTCTTCTTCTACCGTAAATCGCAATAAAATGAGACTTGTTATCATTATAAACATCTTGTAATAGTTTTAATTCTTCTTTTCTGCCTATTATCATACTATTCACCTTATTTTTCGCTTAATCTATGTTTTTTTATCACTTTAAGCAAATTATAAAGCATTTTCGCACTTTTATCAACAATTTCATGTTATAATCCGCTTAATCTGTGTTTTCAAACGACATTAAGCGAAAAATAAAGCGTTTTTGACTAAGAAGGATGCCTTTAAATTATTTATCATTATTAATAAGAAATGACATATATAAAGGAATAGTATAAATATTATTATTAAAGCCGATGTTTCCATTAATAAGTTTTATAGCATTATTAACATTATACTTTTCGTTTTTTAAGAGTTCTTTCAATGATTTGGAGTTACCATTATTAGGTTTCACTTCAATAGCTACAATTTCATCTTTAATCTTAGTTACAAAATCCATTTCCATACCTGATGGCTTACTGAAATAATATAAATTTTGACCATTTTTTATAAATGATTCAGCTACAATATTTTCATACACAGAACCTTTGTATATTCCCATATCACCATTCAAGATTTCGTTATATGTTTCATTGCCTAACATTGCAATAAACAACCCCGTATCTGCAATATATAATTTAAAACAATCCTCGTTTTTATTTCCTTCTAAAGGCAATTCAATATTAATTAAGTTATAGCACAATTTGGCTAATCCAAATTCTTCAAGCCACGTTATCGCGAATCTATATTCTCTTCCTTTAGCATTTTTATCAATTTGACTATATTGAAACTTTTTATTTTCTTTTGCAAGTTGACTAGGGATCGAATTATAAACTTCGATAATTTTAGCTAATTTATATTTATCAACATAGGATTCTTCATTTTCATCAAGGCGTTTTGCAAAATCATCTTTATAGTTCTCTAAAATACCCATTTGAACGTCATAGACCTGATTTAAATCTTTTGTAAGCAAGAACGTATTAACTGCATCAGGCATACCCCCAACACACAAATATTCTTTATAATACTGCATAAAAGAATTATTTACAGCCTCACTAACTTTCTCTTTTTTTCTGTAACATTCTTTTACATACTCAATCAATTCATCATCAATACCACGTGCCCATAAATATTCTTCAAAATCCATAGAATACATTTGCAAGGGAAACTCAAATCCTGTTGGAATACCTTTCCCCCTCTTTTTGTTGTATCCTCTTAGGCCGATTAGAGACCCCGTGCATATTATGTCAAATCTCCCATCTAGCATAAAAGGTTTTATCGATGATCTGGCATTTACACATTCTTGAATTTCATCAAAAATAATAACAGTTTTATATGGAATAAACTTATTCCCAGGAAGAGCAGCTGATAAGTCTCTTATAATATTATCAACGATTAAATCTTTGTCAAAAATAGATTTTATCGATTCCAAATCCATGAAATTAATATAAATAATATTTTCATATTTAGATTTGCAATACTCTTTTACTACAGTTGTTTTTCCAATTTGTCTAAGCCCTCTTAAAACAAGAGCACGTTTTTTAATTTTCAAAGAATTTTCCCATCTTTTTATTTCATTCATTATTTTTCTTTTAAACATGTTAATCACCAAGCTTATCATACACCTTTTTATAGGGACTTTCAACATTGATTTACACTTTTTTCAAGTGACTTTTCACTAATGTTTACACTTTTTTATAGGGACTCCATAAAAATATATCAAAAAAAGTTAGTTTATATTATTTTATCATACTTAGATTCTTTATAATCTAGAAAACTTTTAATCGCATACGTCTTTTCCTGAACAAGATCGATTAAACTATGATAATCTAATATATCAGAATAAGAAGTAATGATTAAATGTTTATTATTAACTATATATGCATTAGTATCCCATTCAATGTCGAGACTTGAATCTATAATTTGAAATAATTTAGATGAATGAAAGGCAGGTATGTTACTATCTTTGAGTTTCCCCATTTTTTAATTTTTGGCATTTTTAAGGCCCTGCGCTACTTTA
>CAVGYR010000035.1:0-14494 GCA_963633325.1 uncultured Treponema sp. | reverse complement strand
TTCAAAGGAAGTGTTATCATGATTAAAAAATTGTTTATTATTGTTAGTATTGCTATTTTATCTATCTTGTTTCTAAATATAAAATTATTTACGCATGAAACTGAGAATCCTAAATTTTCTACAACTACATTTTATACATATGAAGTTGGAGAAGTTACAGTTTACGAAGAAGATTTAGAAGGAAAGTGTTTTGAAAGTTCACAAGAAGTCATCGATTATTTCTATGAAGTAGGTTGTGATTAAAAGATACATATACAGTTTTTTTTATAAATTAACAAAAAGCGAAATAAAATTATTTATTTCTCATCCTATAGAAATCATTAAGATTTATAAGTGTAAGAAAACAGCAACTAATAAAACTATTGAAATTTTTGGTGCAGATTCTTATGATACTGAAGGTAATGCATTTAAACATACGTATTGGACTATGTTATTATCTTATGAAGTTGGTATTGATTTAGCTTATAAATTGGTTGTAGCTCACGAAGATTATGAATCTAATCCTAAAATGAGTAAAGAAATGGATCTTTACAACGATGAAGTGGCACATATGTTCTGCTTATATAATGAAAAAGACGATAGTTGGATTGATGGCTCAGCCGCCTTATCTTTATGGACAAGCTCAAAATTGAAATATATAATGAAAGATTATGAATATTTAACTAAGATTATAACTAATACTAAGACACATAAAGTAACTTACGAGTATGCTAAAGATGATTTCTTTGCATATACAAATACATCTAGTCCACTTAATGTGCCAGGTTACGAAATAGAATATGTAGGAAATAAAAATAATCCTTCAATAATCAGTGAGGTGTAAAATGAAAACAAAAATTTTTAAAAACATATTGTTAATCACATTAACTATTCAATTAATATTTGGCATTGCATATTTTGTATATTATTCTTATTTAATGTATTCGATTGGTAAGGATTTAAATACAGTTTCAGGTGCTTTTGTTAAGCCTGGATGGTATATTCTAATTGCTTTAGCATTAGTAAATATCTTATTGTTTTTTATACCGCTTATTTGCAAAATTATAAAATTTAAGGAAAATAAACACTTATTTGGCTATATGTTGAGCGTAAATGCGATTGTATTTATTGCTTATGGTGTATTTATGGTTTATTCTTTATTATTATATGCAAAGGATATGGCAAACTTCTAAGAAACGAGTAGCACATTTGGTTGCTACTCATTTTTTATTGTCCTATATATAATTACAATATGTAAAACAAATCTGTAATACTTAAAGAATATTTTTCAAATATATACTTAATGACTGGTTCGTTGAAAAAATAAATTGATAAATTCTTATAGATCTGTTAAGCTGGATTAAAGAGGTTTATAAAATGAATGATTTATTTTTAACGAACAATACAAATATTACTTTTTTAGATAAAATTAAAGTTTCTCTTCAAAAATGTAATTCTTTTTGTTTTACCGTGAGCTTTATAAAAAAAGCAGGACTAGTTTTACTTGAAAGAGAGATAACAGAGGCATTAAACCGTGGTGTTAAAGGCAAGATTATTACATCAACTTATCAAAATTTCACTGATATTGCATCTCTTAAAACTATGCTAAACTGGATGGATTTATATCCGAATTTTACATGTCACATCGATTTTAATTCTTTTGGTGATTCAGGATTTCACACAAAAGGATATTTATTTTCGTATGATGATTCATATGAATTTGTAGTTGGTTCTTCAAATATAACTTATTTCGCACTTATAAAAAACGTTGAGTGGAATGTATCTTTACATTCTAAGGAGTCAGAAAACTCGATTGATAATGCGTTTGATGAATTTAATAAGTTGTATGAAAAAACTTTAGTTTTAACAAGAGAAATAATTAAGAATTATACTGCACAATTAGAATACGCAGTTGAAAAGTGGGACATGGATTATTTTAATCCAGAAGTGTTAAATGTAAAACCAAATCCTATGCAAGCTAAAGCACTTAAAGAGATTAGAAGAAATAGGGATTTAGGCATTAAAAAATGTTTAATAATTGCGGCTACAGGATCAGGAAAAACTTATTTAGCTGCTTTTGATGCTAAAAACTATAATTCGAAAAAACTACTTTATATAGTTCATAAGGAAAATATATTAATCGATGCTAAAAAGACATTTGAAACAGTATTTGGCATTTCAAAAAAGTGTTCTGTATATAGTGGGAATCATAGTTTTGAAGATGCTGATTTTGTATTTGCTACAAACATTATGATGTCAAAACATTTAGATGAATTTGATCCTTACATGTTTGACTACATTTGTTTTGATGAATGTCACCATATCACAAGTTCAAGTTATAAAACGATAATGGATTATTTTAAGCCAGGCTTTGTTTTAGGCTTAACTGCAACCCCTGAACGTATGGATAACGAAGATGTATTTGCTTTGTTTGAAAACAACGTACCTTTCGAGCTTCGTCTTCGAGATGCAATTACTAATAATTTAGTCGTTCCTTTCCACTATTTTGCCATAAAAGATGAATATGTTGATTATTCAAGTGAAGATAAAAGGATAATTTCAAATCAAATTTCAAAATCAATTAATGTTACATTTATTAAAGAACAAATTGAAAAACATAGATTAGCGCACGAAAAGCTTAAGTGTGTAGCCTTCTCGACTTCAATTGATCACGCAATAAAAATGGCTAGTTTATTTAACGAAGAAGGATATAACGCTTGTGCTTTAACTGGTGCAAACAACGTCGGAGAAAGAATAAAGGCATTTAATGCTTTACAAGATGATACATCTTCTTTAGAAATAATATGCACTGTTGACATCTTAAATGAAGGTGTTGATATACCTCAAATCAATATGGTTTTATTCTTACGCCCTACTGAATCTAGTACAATTTTCTTACAACAATTAGGTCGTGGTTTAAGAAAGTTTGAAGGCAAGGAATATCTAACTGTTCTTGATTTTATCGGTAATAATTACGAACGTTCAATACAAATTGTTAGTGCTTTAGGAACTTTAGGTAAAACTACATATTCAGAAAAAGAATACTTAAAAACTCTTGTTAGAACTGATTTTAAATCTTTAAGCATTCCTGGCGTAGAGATTTTCTTTGATGATTTATCAAAGATAGAAATAATAGATAAATTAGATAAAACTAATTTTAACAAAAGGAACTTTTTAAAGAAAGATTACGAAAATTTTAAATCATATCTAAAACTTGATACATATCCTAAACATACTGATTACCTAGATTCAGATATTGCGCCTAACCTAATAAGATTTATGAAATCTAAAATAAAGACTAAAAACAGAAGTTATTATACTTTCTTAAAAAACATTGGTGAAGAAGGATTGCCTTTATTTGGTGAATCACAAAAAGACTTTATCGATGCAGTTTCAGAATTATTACCGCTTGTTAGATTAGATGAATATTTGATTATAAACCAATTATTAGATAATTCTTTAGATTTAAACCGATTAGTTAATCCGGATTATCAAGTTTCTTTAGAAACTTTAAATCATGCTGTTAACCATGTTTTAAAAAATCGTAAAATTCTTAAAAATGACAAACTAAATGTTGATGTTATAAACGATGAATTTAAAAATTATATGTTAGACTTGCTTACATATGGAATGAAACGTTTTGACACTGAATTTGGCTCATTTAATACTAAATTTAAATTAATGAATAATTATTATAAAGAACAAATTCAAATGGTTCTTTTGAAAAAAAGTTCTATGTATCAACAAGGAACACAATATGACACGAAAACAGGTGAAACGTATTGTTATGTAGGTCTTAAAAAAGATGTAGGGGAAAATTTAAGACTTAATTATAAAGATAGATTCATTGATTCAAAAACTTTTGAATGGGAATCTGTCACAAATACGACATTTGATAGTACTGAAGGTAAAAAGATATTAAATACTAAAATAGTTCATTTATTCATAAGAAAAATGGAAAATGAGGATGGTATTACCCTTCCATTTACATATTTTGGTACTGGGCATTTTGAAAATATTCGTGAATCAAATACAGAAGATAAAGATGGCACTAAACATAGTACACTATTAACAGATATTATTTTAGATAACGAAGTTCTTGAAGAATATTTTTTAGATTTTGAGATAAAGAAGAAGGCTATTTAATGAAACATTATGAAGTTGTATGTGCTCTAATTTATAATGATAAAGGTGAAGTATTTATTGCGCAAAGGGGACCCTCGAGAGCTTTATGCGGCTTATGGGAATTCCCAGGCGGTAAAGTTGAACAAAATGAAACCCACGAAGAAACTATCGTTCGCGAAATCAAAGAAGAATTGAATGGTACTATTAAACCTATAAAGTATGTAGGCAAGTCATATTATGAATACACAAATTTAATAGATTACGAACCTTTCTCAATTACGCTTTACGCATATAAGTGTCACCTTATCAATGGGTCTTTAACAATAAGCGAACACATAAAAGGTAAATTTGTTAATAAACATGATATAAAAAATTACGAATTTGCAAGTGCTGATATACCTTTCTTAGAATTTATATAAAAAGATATTAAATCATAAGAGAACCTAAGTTTTATAATTTTTGAAAAAACAAATAAAATATGGTATCATAATTTACTGGTTAAGGAGTTTGAAATGTTAGAAACTTTATTAAACAAAATAAAAGAATATGATACTATTATCATTCATAGACATTCTCGCCCTGATGGGGATGCATTAGGTAGCCAATTAGGTTTAAAACAAGCATTACTTGATACTTATCCTAATAAGCACGTGTATGCGGTGGGAGATTCAAATCCTCGTCTTTCGTGGCTTGGAGAAATGGATATAATTGATGACTCAGTTTATCAAAATGCACTTGTAATATTATGCGATACAGCTGTAGATTACATGGTTTCGGATTTAAGATGTAAAACAGGTAAAGTACTTTTTGTAATTGATCATCACACAAATCCATGTAATTTAGCAGATAATGATCACTTCATTGTCGATTCTACGCGTGCAGCTGCGGCTGAACTTATAGCTGAGATTTTATTAGATAATGGCTTTATTGTATCTAAAGAAGCTGCTAAATATTTATACACAGGTATTGTTACAGATAGTGGTAGATTTATGTATAATGAGACTTCCTCTAGAACTCTTAGAGTAGCGGCTAGATTACTTGATACAGGCTTTGACCCGCAAAAGATCTATGAAAAATTATATGTAGAAACGCTAGAATCTAAAAGACTAACTGCATTATTTACAAATAGATTTAATGTAACAGAGCACAACGTAGCTTATCTAATTAATACTAAAGATACACTTGAAGAATATAATCTATCATTTAACGATTGTTCACGGGGAATGGTTTCAGTTATGGCAGGTATTGAGGGTATCAATATATGGGCAAATTTCACATATGATGAGACTAAAGATAAAGTTGTTTGTGAATTTAGATCGCGTGGTTTCTCTATTGTAGATATTGCGAAGAAATATGGTGGTGGCGGACATGATCAAGCATGTGGTGCTACTATAGATAATTTTGATATGGTTAAAGATGTACTAAAGGATTTTGACGAAAGGATGATTGAACATGGTTCACACTAATACTACATTTAAACAAATTTTAAAAAAAATCGAAGAATTCGATACTATTATTATTCATGGTCATGTTAGACCTGATGGTGACTGCGTTGGTAGCCAATTTGGTTTAAAGAATTTAATTCTTGATAACTATCCTACTAAACATGTTTATGTAGACGGTGATACTTGTGATTATTGTTCATTCTTAGGAAATCCTATTAAGGTTGATGACGAAACATATCATAATTCATTATGTATTGTAGTTGACTGCGGTAACGAAGAGAGAATTAGTGATCAAAGATACAAGAATGGTTCATTCTTAATTAAGATTGACCATCATATTCCTGATAATCAATATGGAGATCTTTATTATGTAGAAGAAGATGCGGCGAGCTGCACACAAATCATTGTTGATTTTGCGCGCAAAACAAAACTAACTTTAACTAAAAATGCAGCTTATCCACTATACGTTGGTCTTGTAACAGATAGCGGTCGTTTTAGATTTGATAGCGTAACACCTCATACATTTGAGAATGCGGCTATATTATTATCTACAGGCATTGATATTGCCGACGTAGATAACAAATTATCAGTAACAACTCTTGATACATTGAAATTAAATGGTTACACATTAAATAATATGAAATGGACAGAAAATGGCTTTATTTATATTATCATGACTCAAGAAGTTGTTAAACAATACGGCGTAACTAATGAAGTAGCTGCTAACCAAGTTTCTAATTTAGCTGGTATTGAAGGTTTCCCTGTTTGGGGTCTTGTTATGGAATATCCTGATGAAATTAGAATTCGTCTTCGTTCACGTGGGCCAGAAGTTAAGACTTTAGCAAATAAATACCAAGGCGGAGGCCATGAGAAAGCTGCAGGCGCTCACCTTGATTCGTGGGATGAGTTAGATTCATTCTTAAAAGATTGTGATAATCTTGTTAAAGAATATAAAGAAAACAATAAGTAATTTATAAAGTAATCTTGTGCTCGCAAGGTTACTTTTTTTAGCACAACATGTGTAAAAACCACATATCACTAATTCTTCATACTTTTTACACAACCAATACGGGCTTCTATTTGTGCATATATTAAAGGTGTGCTATAATCAATTATCGAGTAGGTGTTTTATGAAAAAAAGTAATAAAAAGAAGATTATTGCGGAAATAATACTTATTGTTGCCTTAATTGTATTTGTTATTTCAGTAATTTTTAATACAGGAGACCCTAAAGAAATATGGAGTGCTTTAAAAGGTGCTAGATACCGCTATTTTGCGGCCGCAGTTGGCTTTTTAGCTTTATATATAGTTCTTTATAGTTTATCTTTAATAATTTTATCTCGCAGTGCAAAAATAAAAAAAGTGAAGACGACTGACTTATTTTTAATTTCAAGTTGTGAATTTTTCTTTAATGGTATCACACCAGGGGCTGTAGGGGGACAACCTTTCCAAGTTTTTGCATTCAACCAAGTAGGTGTACCTGCTAGTAAATCTACAGGGGTTATACTTATGAACTTTTTGTGTTCGATGTTTGCACAAATTATCTTAGCCTTAGTTTCTTTAGTATATTTCCCTAAGGTTGTTGAGTTTGCGCCTGGAATGATCGCAGTATTTTGGATTGGATTTATTGTAAACTGTTTTGGGGCTTTTATTTTTGTTTCTTTAGGTTGTTCTAAGAAAATTAAAAATGTTATAGTTAAATTTTTTAACTGGTTTTGTACATGGCGTATCATGCGTAAGGCTAAGAACGCAAATGTTAAATTTGAGAAATATATGAAGGACGCGCAACAAGCGTTTGCTGCTTGTTTTGCAAATAAAGGTGCTTTCTTTATTGCCCTTATTACTAAATTAATTGCATTAGTTGTTTTGTATACAATTCCTTTCTTTATTTTAAAAGCTTTAAAACTTCCTGTCGGCCATGTTCGTGGTTCTATAGATTATACGCTTATTTTTGAAGTAATTTGTGTTACAAGCTTTGCGATGATTGCGGCTAACTACATCCCAACTCCAGGAGCTGCTGGTTTCCTAGAATTTACATTTATGTATTTTTTCTTACCTATTTTAATTCAATCAGGATCAACTGCTACCCAACAAGAAGTTGCCCTAGCTAGTGCCGGCGTATTATTATGGCGTCTTGTTACATATTATATATTAATGTTATTCTCATTTATTGATTACTTCATTTTCTCAAAGAAAAAACACGTAAAATTTGTTGAGTCTCGTATAAATAGTGAAAATAGTACATGCGAAGAAACAAAAGAATTAAATGCACAGGTTATTGAAGAAAATAATAAAGAGTCTATTAACTCTTTAGAAGAAATTAATAAAGAAAATATTGAATAATAGTAATAGTTAGCTCTTTTTAAGCTTTTCTTTAGCAAACTTTAAGCAGTTCAAATGTTATATTAATTACAGAGGTGATTGATATGACAAAATTTAAAGCCGCAAAAGACTATCATTTAATAAAAGATTTCGCAAAGAAAAGTAAATCATATGATAAGATTGATAAAAACAGTTTTAGTATGGTATCCTATTATGGGGAAGCTCCTATCGTAATTGCTTTTGATTTTAAATTCGGAAGATGTGTTTATATCTCATATGAAGTTGAAAAAATTTATGATATGTATGGGAAGAAGGAAGTTTATAAAACTTGTGAAGCATTTGTAGATGCGTTTGTTAGAGAATCAGGATGGTATAAAAAGAGAAAACTTAATAAATCCATATGGGTTGAGTGCGATTTATCACAAAATTATGTTGAGTCTGACGTATCACAAGGTTTGTTAGATTTTTCAGTATTTTGCAAGGCAATGAATAAATTCTTTGGAAAGAACTTTGATGAAGGCTTTAACGCAAACGATATTAGGGCTTATTCTCATGAATACTATGAAAAGAGTATGAAGTTCTTTAAATCATTTGGCATTGGATCAGCAGTAGTTCTAGTTGTAGGATTTATTCTTGCAATCAACGCTGGTAATGTGGGCTTTTTAGGTTTCTTAATGTTAGTTGCTGGCGTTATAGGCGTCGTTGTTTCATTCTTAAAGTTTAGAATGTATAAAGGTTTAAAAGCTAAACTTAAAAGAAGTTAATATTTAAATTACATAGTGCTATTTAAAATTCTTAAATAGCACTTTTTAAAATTTCTCAACTGAAATTTTAATTGAATGGTTAGTATTTACAAAAATTAATAAATTTGTTAAAATTATTGCAGTATAAAACGAAGAAAAAGAAGAGTAATACATAAAACATTTTAAAGCGAGGGTTGATGGTGTGAGGACCTATGTGTTTGTGTATGAAAGACACTTTTGAGTGATTTTAAAAAAATCCGTATCAGGCGTTAACGATTTGAGCTATTTATTAGAAAATAAGGTGGCACCACGTTACGACGTCCTTTGTATATGGGCGTTTTTTTTATACTTTAGGAGGATATATGATTACAAGACCTAGAGGTTGTCAAGATATATTACCAGGCGAAGTTGAGAACTGGCAAAAGCTTGAAAACTATTTAAGACAAATTTGTGCTTTATATAATTATAAAGAAATTCGTACACCAATTTTTGAATCAGGAAATCTTTTCCATAGAGATCAAAACGATTCTTCAGATATGGTTACAAAAGAAACTTATGATTTCAAAGATAGAGGAAATCGTGATTTAACTCTTCGCCCTGAAGGAACTGCCGGCGCAGCTAGAGCTTACATTGAGAATAAATTATATGTTGAAAATCCTGTTAATAAACTTTATTATATGGGACCAATTTTTAGATATGAGCGTCCTAGTTTAGGTAGACAAAGACAATTCCATCAATTTGGTATTGAAGCTTATGGTTCTAATGATCCCTTGTTAGATGCAGAAGTTATATCACTAGCTTGTACTGCATTAAAAGGGGTAGGATTAACAGGTATTAAAGTTAAGATTAATACTTTAGGCGACGAAGAAAGTAGAAAGAAATATAAAGATGTTCTTGTGGAATATTTTAGCAAATACAAAGATGATTTGTGTGATGATTGCAAAAATAGATTAGTAAAGAACCCTTTAAGAATTCTAGATTGTAAAGTTGATAGTGATAAAGATTACTTCAAGGCTGCACCTATTATTACTGATTATTTATCAGAAACTAGTAAACAACATTTTGAAGCTGTTCTTAATGCGCTAAAGAACATGGATATTAATTTTGAAGTAGATCCTACACTCGTAAGAGGACTTGATTATTATACGTATACAGTATTTGAAATTGTAGCTGATATTAAAGATTTTGGTGCAGCTAATACAATTTGTGCTGGTGGTAGATACAATAATCTTGTTAAGCAATTAGATGGTCCTGATACTCCTGCTGTAGGTCTTGCGTTTGGTATGGAGCGTCTACTTTTAGCACTTAAGAACGAAGGTAAATTTGGTACAAATGAACCATTCAATCACATTTACTTTATTGCACTTGGCGAAGGTAGTAAACAAAAAGTATCTTCATTAATGGCTAAACTTCGTTATGAAGGCTTAATTTGTGATATGGACTACACAAGTGGATCTCTAAAGAGCCAATTTAAGAAAGCTGATAAGAATCACGCATTGTTTACTGCAATCATTGGTGATGCAGAATTAAATGATAATAAGATTAATGTTAAAAATAATGAAACAGACACACAAGAAACTATTGATATCGATTCACTAGATGAATATGTAATAAATTATTTAAGAAGTAAATCTCATAGTTGTTGTGGTAACTGTAAAAATAAGGAGGAATAATATGAAAAGAGTAACTATTAAAAATATTAAACTAGGCGAAGTAAATCACGTAGCTGGTTTTGTAGAAAACATTCGTAATAAGAAGAGCATGTGCTTTATCGTATTACGCGATGTTTCTGGTAAATTACAATTAACAATTGAAAAGGCAAAGCACCCTGAATTAGAAGAAACTTTAAGCCAAATTACTAACGATTCTGTAATTGAGGCTGAAGGTGTAATCGTTTCAAGTGAATATGTTAAATTAAACGGTATGGAAATGTATCCTGATACTATTAAGATTGATAGTATTGCCAAAGCTAATCCTATTGTTGCACCTAAGGGTGAAGAAACTAATATCGACTCAAGACTTGACTATAGATGGGTTGATTTAAGAACTGATAAGAACACTTTAATGTTTAAGGCTCAATCTTGTTTCGTTAATGCGATGAGAGAATTCTTAAACGATAATGACTTCATTGAAATTCATACACCAAAATTAATTGGCGCTGAAAGTGAAAGTGGTGCTGGTGTATTTAAAGTTGAATATTTCAACACTAACGCTTTCCTTGCTCAATCTCCTCAATTCTATAAACAAATGGCTATGTCTGCTGGATTTGAACGTATTTATGAAACAGGTCCTGTATTTAGAGCTGAGAAATTCGCAAGCAGAAAGCATTCTACAGAATTCTCATCATTCGACCTTGAATTCTCTTATATCGAATCTTACGAAGATGTAATGAAGATGGAAGAAGATCTTGTTACATATGCACTTGATAAATTAAACAAGAAATACGGAAAAGAAATTAAGGAAGTATTTGGCGTAGATGTTGTTGTACCTACTAAGCCATTCCCACGTATTGACTTACATGATTTATATGATGAACTTGAAGCTCGTTATGGCTACAAGGTTCCTGAAAGCGAAAAAGGTGATTTAACTACTGAAGGCGAGAGAATGTGTAAACAATTCTCACTTGAAAAGTATGGTCATGAATTCTTATTTGTAACAGGCTATTCAAAAGAAAATAGAGCATTCTATCATATGCGTAATGAAGCTGGTGTTCCATGTGGATATGACCTTATTTGGAAAGGTTGCGAAATTACTACTGGTGCACAACGTGAACATAGATATGAAATATTAAAAGCTCAAGCTGCAGAAAAGGGTCTTGGAAAAGATATTGAATTCTATCTAGAATTCTTCAAGTATGGTGTTCCTCCTCATGGCGGATTTGCAATCGGTATCGATAGAATGACTATGTTAATCTTCGACGTAGGTATTAAGGAAGCTGAATACTTATTCCGCGGTCCTGATAGATTAAACCCATAGGTGATTTATGTCACATATTAGTTGGGACGAGTATTTTATGGGAGTAGCCCTACTTTCTTCCTACAGATCTAAAGATCCTCATACAAAAGTAGGTGCTTGTATTGTTAATACAAAAAAACGTATTGTTGGTATAGGATATAATGGTTTCCCTTATGGATGTTCAGATGCTGAATATCCTTGGGAAAATGATAAAGAATTAACATTCTTAGATACTAAATATCCTTATGTTGTTCATGCGGAAGCTAACGCAATTTTAAATTCAACTGAGTCTCTTGATAATGCGACTTTATATGTTTCACTTTTCCCTTGTAATGAATGTGCAAAATTGATCATTCAATCAGGAATAAAACATATTGTTTATATGGATGATAAATATAAAGGACAAGATAGTTTTATCGCAAGCAAAAAGATGTTTGATAGCGCTAATGTTGATTACCGTATGATTGATCCTGTTAAAGTAACAATAGGTGATTAATATGGTTATAACTTATGCAATTGCAGTTTTATGCGTAATTATAGATGCGATAAGTAAAATAATTGTTATGAATAATATGAATTTAGGACAATCATTTTGGTTGATTCCTAATTTCATTAAATTCACATATGTAGAAAATACGGGTATGGCATTTTCAATGTTAAGTGATTCAACATGGGTATTAGTTGTTGTGTCACTTATTGCAAGTATTCTTTTAGGCTATATGTGTTATAAATATACAAATTGGCTTAAAAATAAATGCCTATCTATTTCACTAGGATTAATGCTAGGGGGTTGCGTAGGTAACTTAATTGACAGGTTTTTAACAGTTATTAAGGTTCGCGGTGGCGTCGTTGATTTTATTGAAATATATTTTGGTTCGTTTCATGCAATAGGTGGTTCTACATTTAATGTAGCTGATTCGTTTTTAGTTATTGGATGTATATTATTACTTATTCATTTTGTGATAATTGAACCTATTAGAGAACATAAGAAAGGTAAAGGTGAAATAGATGGAAAAAATAATAGTTAATGAAGAATTAGAAAATATTCGTCTAGATAAAGCCTTATCTTTAAAGATGCCTCAAAGCCGTACACAAATTGAATCTTATATTAAAGACGGATTTGTTAAAGTTAATGGTAAGAGTCAAAAGGGTTCTTATAAATTAGTATTAAATGATGTTATCGAAGTAGAAGATATCGAAGAAAAAACTTTAGATATAGCTAAAGAAGATTTAAAACTTGATATTGTTTATGAAGACGATGATGTTGCAGTTGTAAATAAACCTAGTGGCATGGTTGTGCATCCTGCGTGTGGAAACGAAGAGCACACTCTAGTCAATGGCTTGTTATATCAAATGGATATTAAAGCATCTATTAACGGCGTATTTAGACCTGGTATTGTTCATAGAATTGATAAAGATACTTCAGGACTCCTTATGGTCGCAAAGAATGATGAAGCTATGGCTTCATTATCTGAGCAATTAAAAGACCATTCGTGTCACCGAGTTTACGTTGGTTTAGTTTACGGCGTAATTGGTGAAAACGAAGGTAAAATTATAGCACCTATTGGTAGAAGTGTGTCTGATAGAAAAAAGATGACTGTTGTTTCTACAGGGAAAGAAGCTATCACACATTTTAAAGTGCTTGAAAGATATTTAGATTATACGCTATGTGAATTTAGACTAGAAACAGGTAGAACTCACCAAATAAGAGTTCACATGAAATACATTGGCCATCCTTTAGTGGGCGATCCCACATATGGTCCTAGACATACAATAGGTAATAATGGTCAATTCTTACATGCAAAAACCATCGGATTTATTCATCCTAGAACAAAAGAATATATGGAATTTACAAGTGAATTACCTGAATATTTTACTGAATTTTTATCAACGTTAAAAAAACGAAATAATTAATTTTAAAAAAGGCTTGCTTTTTATTATATTTTACTTTATAATAATCAAGCAAGTTAAATATAGGACTATAGCCAAGCGGTAAGGCAAAGGACTTTGACTCCTTCACGCGCTGGTTCGAATCCAGCTAGTCCTGCCAGTTTGAAATTTATGCCTAATTCAGGCATTTTTTTATTTCATAAAATGTAAAATTTGTTTATAATAAATGAAAACAAATCATTGAGTTTAAATAAAAGGGTAAGGAGGGGCGATCCTTACCTTTTTTCAAAATACTCCGTTGTTGTGTGTTTTAGTTGTAGTTAATTTTATCTTCTAAATTTAACAAAAAATCGTTTTTTCTTTTTTATTGTAATTTTTTGTGGTGGAAATACAGATGCAATATCAACAATATCATTAAGAGTTATAATTAGATAGTGTACTACTTCTTTAGCTTCAAAGAATCCATAACTTTCTTTATTTAACCATTTCGTAAATTCATTCTCACTAGTCGCAACAAAAAATGGATTACCATAAAATTTATTTGCTCGATATTCATTTAGTGCTTTAGTTTTACCATTAAGATATGTTTCCATTCTTGATCCTTCGTCAGTAACGCAAATACAATCAACTGCTCCAAAACGAATTTTTACTCTATAATTGATACCGTCTAATATAATAAAAGTTCCTTTTATATCTCGAACAACTGACATAACTTCATAGTTATCATCAGGAATGTCAGTATTATAATTTTTAATCTCCATATCTTTTAAATTTTCCTCCTGTTTGGTAATTGTATTTCTAAAGTTGGTCATTTTTAGTAGTTGATAATTGGTATTATCAAGCATCGTAAAAGGGTCTATATAATTGGTAATATTAACGTAATCATTAATTTTAATTTTGTGTTTGCTAATGCACGATAATTAATTGAGTTAATAAATATGTTTATTAATAAAAGTAATGTATCCTTTTAAAGTAAAATAATAAATATAAGTTTATTTTTTATATTGCTCAATCCTAAAATTTGTAACTTATAAAT
>CAVGYR010000034.1:9239-14657 GCA_963633325.1 uncultured Treponema sp. | reverse complement strand
ATATATAAGTTCCTTTTATAGTAAAATTTCAAACCTTCGGTATTTAACAATTTAACAATTGTATCATAATAATCATCTAATTTGCTTTTCTTTTCTCTTGTTTTTCTTTTTTCGAACCCATCAATATACTTTTTAACTGTTCTAGGATCTACACCTAATTCTCTTGCAATCTTTGATATATTTAATTTTGTTTTTTTATCATTCGTGAATGGTTTTAACTTACTTAGTTCTTGTAATGATTTAATTTCTATACCGTTTATTATTATATTTTTCATTAGTGGCCTCTTTAATATTTATAACTATTATATAATAAAAATCTACTTTTATCTTGTTGAATTTTGATATAATAAAATATTAATAATTAGTATTGGTTAATACTTGATTTGTTTTCAATAATAAAGATATTCACTATAAATAATTCAAAATAAAATACGTTGCAACGAAAATGCAACGAAAAAAAATACGTTGCAAATACGTTTTAAAAATGCTACAATGATTTTATAATATTAGTAAATATAGTCTACTATGATATATAACTTGAAGGTGAATGTTATGAAAGAAAATAAGTTCTTAGAATTTAAATCAAATATAACGAATACATTTTTAAAAACTGTTAGTGCATTTTCAAATATTGGGACTGGGGTTATAAGATTTGGTTACAATGATGATGGTTCTATTTGCCCACTTGAAAAAGAACTTTCTAGTTTTTGTTTAGAATTAGAAAATAAAATAAACGATTCAATTAGTCCTAAACCTAATTATAAATTTGAATGTAATTATAATAATAAGACAGTAGATTTGGTCGTTTACGAAGGCTTATATAAGCCTTATATGTATAAGGGAAAGGCTTATAAAAGAAATGATACATCTACTATAGAGATGGATATTTTAGAACTTCATAGAATGATACTTGAAGGAAAAAATTTAACTTTCGAAGAGTTGGATGTTAATGAGGATTTAAGTTTTACTTCTTTTAGTTTAAAAATTAAAGAAATTTTAAATATCAATTTGAGTTATGATATTTTGAAAACTTTCGGACTTATAAATAATAATGGAAAATATAACAACGCGGCTTTAATTGTTTCAGATAATAATAATTTAAGTGGTGTTGATATAATTAAATTTGGTGATAACATTAATCAAATTTTTGATAGACGTACAATTAAGAATAAATCAATTTTTGATATGTATGATGAAAGCTTTGATATGTTTAAAAAATATTATAGCTATGAAGAGATTGATGGACCTAATAGAAAAATTATTAATAAAATTCCTGAAAATGCATTTAGAGAAGCCTTAGCTAATGCATTGATTCATAGGATATGGGATGATATACCTAATGTAAGAATAGCCATGTATCATGATAAAATAGAAATAACATCTCCTGGGGGCCTTTTACACTGCGTAAGCGAAAAAGAATATTTAGATGGTCAGGTTTCTAAACCTAGAAATCCTATTTTGGCTAATATATTTTTTAGATTAAACTATATCGAAATGTTTGGAACAGGAATTCTAAGAATTAAACAAATTTATCAAGATTCTACATTTAAACCTGATTTTAAAATTTATGAGAATAGTATTAAGGTAATTTTGCCGAATTTTAATTTGAAACCTATAGTTACTTTAGAAGAACAAAAGATTATTGATTGTCTTAAAAGAGGTGTTAGTGCTTCAAGTAAAGAACTTTCTACGATAACTAATTTCAGTAAGGATAAGGTATTACGCGTATTAAAATCTTTACAAAAGAAAGGCTATGTTAAATCATCAGGCGTTGGTAAATCTACTAAATATAGCCTTTAATTTTGATTTGCAATTTTAATATGTTAGAAGTTAAAGTTCTAGGAATAACCACATATTTTATTAATAAATAATTAAGAACTGTTATCTTTGATAACAACATAATTAAAGCCCTAAGTGAAAAGACTTGGGGAATTTTATTAATTAGTTTGATTATGTTTATACTAATTATAAGTAAATTTTTATATGCTATAGGATATAGTATTATCATTATATGTTAGGACAATTTTATCTTTTGAAACATTATTTTCATACATTGGAACATTGATTGTCATATTGGTATTATCTATGACTACATCATTTAAATTTTGAAAAAAATCTTTGCAGGAGTCCCATGACATATTTATTTGAATTGAACTAGATTTTTCATAAACGTAATTATTATTTGATGGAACGAATGGAAATGTATAAAGTATTTTTGTTTCAGAATCACATATTGTCATCTTACAACAATATAATTTAAATGTGTTTTTTTTAATTTTAGAACAAGCATACTTTTCACCCTCTTGTAAAAAAATATATGTAGTATTATTTACTTGTGGTTGTTCAAATTTAGTGTTATATGTTGGTAAATTAGTTATACAATTTATGAAATTTGATTCATTTTCTACTTCAAAAGTTCTAGAATCTCCATCGAAAACGTTGTTTTCAATTGTATAATTAAAACTAAAACGTTTAGTTTTATCTATGTTGCAACACCAAACCGAATCATATTTAGTAGTTTTACAACCCGATAAGAAAGATAAAAAGAAAACAAAAGTAGTTATAAATTTTAGTATCTTTTTCATAATTAAGCCTCAAATGTTAATTGTTGTTATTTCCCATGTGCCAGGCATATTTCCTTCAAGCACATATGCAGCTTTATCTAATCCCCAACCCTCATCAAGTGCATAATAAGTTTCAGTTGTATGTTTTGTTTTGTTATTTTCAATATAAGTAATATTGTATGTTTTATAGCCAATGACTACCATCGAATGAGATTCGTATAATGATGTTCCAAATGTTGAAAATATAGTAGGCATTTTTTCTTTAACTTTTTCTTTCATTTTTGTGTATTTATATAGCGAAGTTGATCTAGTAGCACTTATACTGTAACCATAATTAGAAAATATTTTAGGGATGGCATTTTTATAGGAAGATGATGATGTACCTTCTGTTCCTTTAATATTATAATGACTTACGTAATTTTCAAAAATTGTATTCATATTTAGTGGAATATTACTAAAACCTTTTGTTTTTGCTAGGTAATAAGTAGAACTAGTACATGCAACTACTCCGCAAGTGCCATTAATCTCAGTACTATTTTTTGAATTATAAACGTGATTTAATAATGCTTGACTAGTATATTCCCAACCACTCAAGTAATAAGCTTCACTCATATAGACATACGTTGTATTGTATCTACTCTTAATATATGCCTGAGGGTCATATAGACTATTACCATCATTATAGATAGAATTAGAATATTGAGATGTATAGTCTATGTTTTCTTCCTCTGAATTGTACATTTGATTATTTTTAGTAACAAAAAAAGAAGAACATAAAAATGTACCACAAATAAATAATATTATTTTTTTAATCATAATAATTTCCTCCTAAAATATTATACAATGTTTAAAAAAAATTTTTCAAAACATTTTTAAATTTTAAAAATTTACTACATTCATAATAAATCTATTTAGAAATCCTCAAATAATAATTTATTCTGAATAAATTCATTAAATCTTGGCAATGTGAATATGATTTGACCATGTAGAGAGCCGTCTATTAAACCTTTTTTAATAAGGCGCGACCTATACTGAGAAAAATATTCTTTTTTCATATCAAGCGCATCTAGTAATGTGCTAATTTGAACATGGTTATTTGAATTAATAGCACTAACTATTTTTTGTTCTACTTTAGATAAACTAGACCATATTTTGTTATATGCAAATTCATCTAAATATTGATCGTATTTTGATAAAAGAGTTTTATCAATAGATTTTGTTTGGCTTTCAAACATTAAATATCCTAATAATTGAAATGCAAATGCATAACCTTTTGTTAATTTAGCACATTTAATAGCTTCGTCATCATTTAATCCTAATGTTTGTTTGTAAGAGGTAACAATTTTGTTTAAATTTAAAGGGCATAAGTATAGTTTAGGTGCTCTTATTAAAAATGTCATATTATTATCATTTTCTAAGGAAGAAATATTTTCATATAAGCCAGTAGCTAAAATGAATAAATCAAAATCTTGACGGATCAACATTTGAAATGATAAAGCTAATTGTTTCATATATTGATTGTTAGATACTTCGTCAATTGTCATTAAAACTTTTATATTATTCTTTTTTAATTCTTTAAACATCTTATTAAGTAAATCATCTATATTTAATATAGGATTTTTACCGCTAAGTGAAAATGTTAAACCCTGAAAAGAAAAATTAAAGTTTTTTTCTAAAAATAGATGTTTTATTTTTGTTGATGTATACAATTTAGCTGCTAAAGCTTCACGCATATCGTCTAGTGGGTTTAAATCTAATACAATCCATTTTGTTTCAGACGATAGTTGTTTTGAAATTGATGTTAACATTACAGTTTTCCCTGAACCTCTTACGCCTGTAATGATAAAACAATGAGACATTGGTGGCTCATCTGTAAGTTTATTAATTATTTCTATCTTATCTTTTTCCCTACTTAGGTATTCATATGGTTTATTACCAAATGATAAGGTGAATGGGTTATTTTCATATTTCTTCATGTTTTTAATTCCTTTCATACTTCTTCATACTTTTTTATATTTTCATACTTCTTCATACTTTTGTCAATATATTATAAAAAATAAATCAGTATAACAATTTATTTAATTTAATGTTGTATGAATGTTAATGCAATTTTTATATGATTCTATGCATAAAATTTATGGTAGAATTATATCAATGGTGGTGAAACTATGAATAACAAACCTGTTTCGTTAATACAATTATCTAATTTAGTTAAAGACTATGAATTATCTAGTGCCTATGTACGCTACATAGCTGGATTATCAAACAAAAGAGAATATAAACATCAAGAAATTAAAGGCATTTCTAAATTGATTAAGTGTTTAAATTTATCTTTTAATGAATGCGAAGGATATATATATGGGTATACTGTACCACATTTAAATAAAGAATTTGATTTGTTAAAAATAACAGAAAAATATGTACTAAACATCGAATTAAAAAGCCAAATGAAAGATTTAGAAAGTATAAGTATGCAATTAAGACAAAATGCGCATTACTTGAAACTGTTAAATAAAGAAATCAAATGTTACACTTTTGTTTCTTCTAATAAAAATTTATATAAACTTGATAATAATATTCTAGTGAAAGCACCAAGAGAAGAATTGAAAGAATTATGTAGTATTGATTATATAGATAATGTCGATTTAGATTTAGTATTTTCGGTTAGGAATATATTAGTCTCACCATTTAATGATACACAAAGATTTATAAATAATGATTACCTTTTAACTGAAAATCAAGAGAACATTAAAAAGAGAATAATCAAAGAGATTGATGAAAAATCATGCAAAATTGGACTTACAGGGGGACCAGGGACTGGAAAAACATTATTGCTTTATGATATGGCAAAATA
>CAVGYR010000034.1:0-9224 GCA_963633325.1 uncultured Treponema sp. | reverse complement strand
GGATAAGACTTGATAAGGATTTAGCTTTGTTTATAACTTGTTTAAAAGATTTAAATAAATATGACAATAAAACTAAATTTAAAAATATTAGTTTTTATTATGAGCCAAGAAAAGACCGAGTTATTGATTTAATAAAAACATTTAATAGTAAAGGATTTAAATATATCCCATTTGATAATACTTATATTAAAGATATTGATTATTTAAAAGATTATATTAACTCATATACTATTATTAATGGTGAGTTTGATAAGGTTACGCTTACTCTAGATTCTAACTTTTATTATTTAGATAATAAATTAAAGTCTTTTCCACACCCTGACCATAGATTTAGTTATATGAAATTATTGTTTCAAGGTATTTCGCGCGTAAGAAATGAACTAGTTTTTATTGTTTGTGATAAGGATTTGTTTAAAAGGTTGAGTACACTTTTTTCAGAAGATTAAATTTAAAATGTCGCTTTGAAAGTGACCAAACGTTTTTGTTTGTATCCTATAATAAAGGTGCTTAAAGAAAGCAAAAAGAAAAGGAGACAAACAATATGAAAACAATTAAAGTAACTGGCGAAGGAACTGCAAAATTAAGACCTGATTTAGCAATTGGTTCTTTAGATTTTGCGGCCGCATACGCAACAAAAGAGGCATGTACAAAGCGAGCTAAATATGATTTAATTAGTGTTTACAAAACATTAGAAAGCTGTGGTCTTGACCCTGAGACATTAAAAACAAAATCATTTAATATTTCGCCTTTTAAAGAGGACTACAAAGATCCTAAAACAGGTGAAACAAAAAGAAGACTTGTAGGGTACAAATATTATCAAACATTAGAGTTCAGTTTTGAAAACAACAATGAGCTTATTACTAAAGTAATGGATACATGTAGTACATTAAAAATGGACTCTGATTTGAAATTGCATTTCACATTTAGTGATAAGAAGAAAGGTACTGAATTAGCATTAAAAGATGCAATTAAGGATGCATATCATAAAGCTAATTTTATTTGTGAAAACACAAATCAAACATTAGGTGAGGTTGTTAATATTCTTTACGGGGCTGAGAGTGAATGTTATGGCATGTCTAGAATGGATGGTTTTTATGAATGCGGTTGTGATCTTGGTGGCGCGGAAATACTTGAACTTAATCCTAATGATATAAAATTTGAGGACCGAGTTGTTGTTGTATTTGAAATAAAATAGAAGTACTATATAGTTTAAATTCTTGTAAAAATCCTTCTTTCTAGGGATATAGTGGGTATGTGAAAACATATCCATTTTTTAACGTTTTATTGTAATAAATTTTATTTAATAATATAATAGTAATCAAAATATGTATAAATAAATGGAAGTAGGAGTAAAAATGAAAGATAGTTTTAAGACAATATTAGAAATCCAAGATTATATAAGAGCAAACTTTGAACTAGAAATTTTAGAATGTGATGACTCTTATATTAAGACTACAGAATGCGCAGTTTTTGGATTTGAATCGGATTTAGGGGATATCAGCGCTTTGAAACGTAGAGTTGCAAATAATCTTGACGACACATGGCACCAAGCATTATTTCATATAATTGACGAAAAAAATTAGATGAAGTAGAGGTGTATAAAAGTTGTGGGATAACTAAACAAACGTTTTCTAAAATTAGAGCTGATATAGATTATCAACCTCATAAAGATACTGCAATTAGTTTATGTTTTGGATTAAAACTTAACTTAGATGAAGCACTAGATTTGTTAGGAAAAGCTGGTTATACATTGTCTAAATCAATTACTAGAGATTTAACGTTAAGATATTTCTTTGAAAAAGAGGAATATGATCTCCATGAAATTGATAAATATTTACTTTCAATGCATTTTAAAACCTTAAGAAGATATAAGTAAATTTTGGCCGCAAAGTCGCTTTGACTGCGACCATTTTTATTTCACCTTTTGTTACAATATAGGCGTAAAGAATAAGGAACAAATTATTCTTTAGAGTATAAAAGGAGAAATAAGAAATGAAAAAAGATTTGACAGAATTAGTATTTATTTTAGACAAGAGTGGGTCTATGTCAGGCCTTGAAAAAGATACAATTGGAGGGTTTAATTCCTTAATTCAAAAACAAAAGAATGAACAGGGAGAAGCAATAGTATCTACTGTATTATTTAGTGATGAAGTTAGTGTTATTCACGATAGAGTGAGTATTGATAAAGTTAATAAGTTAACAGAGAAAGAATATTTTGTATCAGCTTGTACTGCACTTCTAGATGCAATCGGTTCATCTATTAATCATATTAAACATGTACATGAAAATTTGAACGAAGAAGAGCGACCTGAGAAAACTCTATTTATAATCACCACTGACGGAATGGAAAATTCTTCAAAAGAATTTAATTATAGACAAATTAAAAAGTTAATTGATGAAGTTAAAGAAAAAAATAAATATGAGTTTATATTTTTAGGAGCTAATATCGATTCGGCTGAAGAAGCCGCTAAACTAGGAATAGACAGGGAACAAGCAGTTTCATATAACAACGATGAATCAGGGATTAAATTAAATTATTGTGTTTTAGATGAGGCAATCACTCACTTTAGGAAAAGTAAAAAGATTGGTAAAGAATGGAGAAATGCGATAGACGAGGATATGAAAAAACGAGGTAAGTAGAAATTAAGGCTTGAGTTCTTGCAATATAAGGCTTGCAATAGATTGTCTAAATTATGTGCCATCTCACTAACTTTAGTTGACAATATATATATATATATATAATAGTGTTAGGAAAGAGGTGCGATTATATGAATAAAAATCGTAAAAAAGGTTTTACATTAGTAGAACTATTAGTAGTAATTGCAATACTTGCAATTCTAGCTGTAGTATCTGTAGTAGGTTATACAAGTTTTACAAAGAAAGCTAAGATAGCTGATGATATTAGTTTGACTACACAAATGAACACAATATTAGATGCGGACTCTGCTGGTGGTAGCACCTATGAAACACCTAGTGAAGCCGTAGACGCATTAATTGATGGTGGTTTAATTATCACTAAATTAACTCCTACAACTGAAAACTATACTTATGTTTTAAATATTAATGGCAAACTAGGAGAAAAGGTTTTATTATTAGATGAAAACTATGAGGTTAAATCTCCTGCAGATGCAAGTCTTGATACAAGCGATAGACTAGATTATTTTACATTCGTATCTACATCAAGTGAATTAAATAAATATACGAATGATGGATTTAGTGTTTATTTAAAAGATGATTTCAACTCAAGTAAAGTTGAAGTGAAAACAGGTATAGATGTTGGCAATAGTTCAAATGTTAATGATATTACTTATGAGTCAAGCAGTTTAAACTCCGTTCTTATAAGAACAACTACAGGTAAATTAACAATTAACGGACCATCTAGTTCAGTTAAACATTACGGTGAATCCGATAACATTATTATAACTTCCGTAGCTTCTAAATCATATCACGAGTATGGTAAAGTGTTATCTAGTCTAGAAGTTAGTCAAGGTAGAGTTGTAATTGAACCTAAAGCAAGTGTTAAAGAAGTTAATGTAACATCTGAGGCTAAAAGTGATACTAAAGTAGAAGTTAGTGCTAATAGCACAGTTGAAACTTTAGTTGTTGATAGTACAGCCGCAACTGTTGAAGTAAAAGACAATGCAAAAATAAAGGATGTTATTTGTGCAAACAATAGCACTAATGTAACAATACCTACTACTAGTGGGGTTACTAAGACACAAAAGGCTGAGGTAAAAGATTATTCTGAATTTGTAAATGCATTAACTAATAAAGCAAAATACATTACATTTACTGCTAATATTACTGACGATACAACTATTACAATGAATAATGTAACAGACGCAGGTGCACAAATTATTTCGGATACTATTATTGATGGTATGGGTACAAATGGCGAGTGTTTTACATTTAGTACAACTCATACAAGAGGCATTGTTACATATGTAGGAGGAATTAATGTAACAATTAAAAATTTAAAAATATCACAAAGTGCTTCTCCTAAAATTTCAGATGGTAATGGTGGAACAAAAGATAGTGGAGAATATACTAGAGCCATTCAAGTTAACGAAAAAAATACAATTCTTTCTCTAGATAATGTTGAAATTCTAACAAGTGAATCTAATAAAGAAGGTAGTCATTACGGCATTAATGTTGTAGCTGGTGCTTCAGTAGAACTAACAGTTTTAAATTCTACAATTAGAGGATACGGAGCTATGAATTTATGGGGAGCTAATTATAATGTAACTGTATCAAATTCTACATTAGAAGGTATTAATACTTATGGCACAAATACTGGTGATTCATCTAGTAATTTTGCTGTTATTTGTTTAGATGCTGATTGGAAATATGATAATGAATTAAAAACATGGTGTATTGCTGATTATGAACCTTCTTATCTTGTAAGTGTCACTTTAACAAATTGTACAATAAAGTGTATTACTACTGGTACTTGTACCGAAAGACCCATTAGTTTCTATGGTTATAATGGAACAGTTTCTCTTATTAACACAAATGTTATTACTGATGGGGCCAGCGCTACTAAAACTTGTTTAACATATGATGGTGACACTCCTGAATTAAATAACAAATTGATTGTTGAAGGTATTACTAAGACATGAGATAATAATGGTGAGGCAAATATTGATTAATTAGTTTGTTATAAACATAAAGTTCTTTTTTAGAACTTTATGTTTTTATGTAATTCAACAAACAGATAACGAGCAAAAGTTGTTTTAAAAAGAAATATTATGTTGTGATTTATTGCATAATATTCTAAAATTAAAATAGATAAGAAGGTATTTATTATGGATGTTAAAAAAGCTAATTTACAAACTCTTCCTACAAGAGATAGTATGTCAGACTATGAGTTCAATACAATGATAGAAAAAGGGTATGAAGAAGCTAAATCAAATAATGGTCTTTCGATTGAAGAGGCCTTTAGTAAAATAAATAAAGGTATTAAATAGTTAAATTTGAAGTTGAAAAAACATTTTTAGTTATTAAGTAATTTGAAAGAATTATTAAAAATATTTCTAATGTTATATGATCATCTATTTTCTTTTTGAGGCGTTCTTTTAAATGTTGTTAAATCTATTTTTATAATTAATAATGATTAATATATATTGATTAATTATTTTACAATACGCATAGAGTTTTTAACAAAGAACTTTATGCTTTTTTTATATTGAATTTGAAAAAAAATAAAATAAATGCTATTATAATATGTAATTTTGGAGGACATCATGAAATTTTTAGATTTAGAAGTTAAAGATTACATATACTATGCATTAACAGACCTTAAATTTAGGGATTTTAGTGCTGTTCAAAAAGAAGTGTTTTCTTCTTTAGACAAAAAAAGAAATTTATTAGTAAAATCAAAAACAGGAAGCGGAAAAACACACGCTTTCTTAATCCCAATTTTTAACAATTTAAAACTAGATGAATATTCGGTTCAAGCTGTTATTGTAGCCCCTACAACAGAACTTGTAAACCAAATTTATAAGGTTGCACAACATATCGCGTCTTTTTGCCCAGTCGCAATCAAAATAAAAGCTTATAGCGGTGGTAAAGATAGAAACAAAGAGATTGAAGAATTAAAGTCAAATCAACCACAAATTGTTATTGCGACTCCTGGTAAACTTAAGGATTTAGCGGTTGATGAAAATATATTAAAAATATATACAGCTTGTTACTATGTAATTGATGAAGTAGATATGGTTATGTCTTCAGGCTACGAAGAAGATATAGACGCAATTACAAACATTTTACCTAATGCATTTAAAATGTTTTTCTCAGCTACACTAAGCGAAGCTATTACTCCTTTTTTAAAGAAGTATTTAGAAAATCCTATTTTTATAGATATCAAGGATGATTCTAAGTTGAATATTGAACATATTTGGATTCCTTTAAAATATAAAGAAAAAACTGAAGTATTAGATAATTTAATATCAGTAATTAATCCTTATATTTGTATTGTGTTTGTTAATAAAAAGTCTGATGTATTAGCACTATATTCACATATTAAAAGTTTAGGAAAATCGGTATGCATGATTTCAGGCGAAATGAGTATTCGTGAAAGACGTCATACATTAAAAGAGATTAATGAATTAAAATATCAATATGTTGTAGCTAGCGATGTCGCAAGCCGCGGTATTGATATTGATGGTGTAAGTCATGTAATAAATTATGATCTACCACAAGATTTTGAATTCTATTTACATAGATCAGGAAGAACAGGAAGAATGAATTATACAGGTACTGTATATTCATTCTATAAAGATATTGATAATGAATATCTAGATTTCTTAAATAAACATGGTATTGAACCAGTATATAAAGAAATAAAAAATGGAGAATTAGTTGATTTCAAAGGAAGAAACACACGAACTAAACGTATTAAACCTTTAAATGAGGTAGAACGTAGTGCGAGAAAGCATATTGCAAAAGATGATAAAGTAACCCCTGGTTACAAGAAAAAACGTGAAAGAAAAATCGAAAAGCTTACAAATCAAATGTATAGAACTAAGAATTATAAAGCACGTTACGAAGCAATACGAGCTCGTAAGGAGAGTAAATAATGGATAATTATAAAATAATAACAGATGTAACTTGTGATTTACCTGTTGATTATATTGAAAACAACGATTTAATCATAATGCCAATGAAATATAGTGTTGATGATAAAACATACACTAATTATGCGGATTTTAGAGAACAAAGTATTAACGAATTCTACGATGAAATGATTCGTGGCGCAAAGACTCATACTGTTCAATTAAATAGTGAAGATTATATTAATACTTATAAAGAATATCTAGAACAAGGATATGATATTTTAGGAGTTGTTTTCTCATCAGGCTTATCTGGTTCATTTAATTCTTGCCGTTTAGCAGTAGAAGAATTAAAAACGATGTACCCTGAAAGAAACATAGAAATTGTAGATAGCCTAGCTGCTTCAACAGGAGAAGGCTTAATTGCATTACATGCGGCTAAAAATAGATCTAATGGCATGAGCTTAAAAGAAAACAAGGATGACCTTGAACAATTTAAGTATCATATGTCTCACTGGTTTACAGTGCTTGATCTAGAATATTTACGTCGCGGAGGTCGTGTTTCGAATGCGGCCGCATTCGTAGGTAAAGCACTAAATATTAAGCCAGTTCTTCATGTTGATGATGAAGGACATTTAATCCCTAAGTTCAAAAAAATTGGTAGAAAATCATCTATTAAAGAAATTGCTAATCAATATGAAAAAACTGTTGATAAGTCTTATCCTACAATTTGTATAACTCATGCAAATTGTTTAGATGATGCAATGTATTTAAAAGAACTTATTTTAAAAGTAAGTAACCCAAGTGAGATAATTATATCTAATATTGGTACTGTTATAGGTTCTCATTCAGGGCCTGGTACACTTGCATTATATTTTAAATCAATACATAGATAAATTGAGCGGATTTTATCCGTTCTTTTTATTAGGTAATAACCAAAGTTTATGTTAAATTTAATATAAAAAGTCAGATTTATAAACAGTAAATTATTTATTATTAGTAAGTTTTATTCTTAATTTATAATATGATAATTAATGAAAATTATTAAAAATTATGCTAGAATAAATTTAAGAAAAGTGGTGATTTTATGTCTTATTATTTAAATGTAGATGAAGCTAAATTTATTTCTTATTTTAATGATGATATTTTCGTTGATAAATCAAAGTTGATTAGTATAACTAATAAAAATTTTAATAAAGAAAGTTCTAAATATATGTGCGTAACCCGACCTCGTAGATTTGGTAAGACTTTAGCTATATCAATGTTAAATGCTTATTATTCTAAAGGCGCAAATTCTAAGGATTTATTTGATTCTTTAGATATTTCTAATGATCCTTCATATGAAAAACATCTAAATAAACATAATGTTATATGGATAGATATGGCGTATATTTATACAAGCATTCAAAATAAAGATGACTTTTTGAAAGAACTTGAAACATACGTGCTAGATGATTTAAATGAAGCATTTCCTAATGTCTTAGAAGAGAAAGATAATACTATTGGGAAAGCATTTATAAAAATTCGTTCGCGCTTAAATGAACGTTTTATTCTTTTAATTGACGAATGGGATGTAATACTTAGAGAACAAGAAGATAGAACTAAATTGTGTGATAAGTATATAGAATTTTTAAGAAATTTGTTTAAATCTAGTAATGTATCAAGTTGTATAGATTTGGTATATATGACAGGCATACTTCCTATTAGAAGATATTCAACACAATCTACTTTAAATATGTTTAAAGAATATAATATGTTAGATTCTAGTAATTTAGTTTCTTACGTAGGCTTCACGGAAGATGAAGTTGAGGGTTTGTGCAATAAATACAATAGAGATTTCAGTTTGATTAAAGAATGGTATGATGGGTATAGATTAAATGACATAGAAATATATAATCCTAAATCTGTAGTTGAAGCTGTTATATCAGGTAAATGTAAAGACTATTGGGTTCAAACATCAGCTAGAGAAGCGGTTGTTTACTATATGGGTTACGATAATGGTGAACTTAAAGACACTATTTCGAGAATGCTTGTTGGAGAAAAAGTTAATATTGATCCAACGATGTTTGAAAATGATTTAACAAAAGTTAATTCACGTGATGCGGCTTTAACAGTTTTAATTCATTTAGGTTATTTAGCATATGACGAAGAGAATGAAAAATGTTATATTCCAAATCACGAAATAAGAACTGAGTTTGAACGTGGTATAAAGGAACTAGATTGGGAAGAAATTTATAATCCAATTGAAAACTCGCAAAAATTGTATGATGAAACGATGAGACTAAATTCGGATTTTGTAAGTCAAATTATAGAAAAAAATCATAAAGAACTAGCTTCAGCATTTAATAAAAACAAAGAAGATGTATTAGGAGTTGTTACTTTAATATCTTATAATTATGCTAGAAAATATTATCATGTAAAAAAAGAAGATTTATCAATACTAGGTAGATGTGATTTAATCTTTGTGCCTTGTGACAATATACATACTCCATTTATCATTGAACTTAAAGCAGATGATACAGCTCTAAATGCGATTAAACAAATAAAAGAGAAAGAATATGTAAATTCTTTAGGTAATTATAAAGGAAAAGTCTTGTTAATTGGTATCGCATATAATTCGAAGACACTTAAACACGAATGTAAGATAGAAGTATATCAAAAATAATATTTTAT
>CAVGYR010000033.1:12721-14821 GCA_963633325.1 uncultured Treponema sp. | reverse complement strand
ACATTATACTCGATGAAGTGCAAAATGTTTATGAGTTTCAAAAAGTTGTAGATAGTATGTACATACAAAAAAATGTGGATATTTATATAACAGGCTCAAATTCACATATTTTATCTAGCGAACTTGCGACATTGCTTTCTGGAAGGTACGTTGAGATATCTATGTTACCTTTTTCTTTTAAGGAATATATGCAAACAAGTTCTTTAAGTAAAGAAGAGTCTTTTAATAGATTTCTTAAATATGGCGGTTTTCCTTATGCATCAAATTTAAGTGCTTCAGAAGACAAAATTTTTCAATATTTAGAAGGAATTTACAATACAATAATATTAAAAGATATTGAAGATAGACAAAATAGAAAAAATGGAATAAAGGTAATCGATGTCGCATTACTTAAATCGATAACAAAATATTTAGCTGATGTTATAGGTAATCCTGTTTCAATAAAAGGTATTACAGATTATTTAAATTCTAACGGAAGAAAAGTATCGGATCATACTATTAGTGATTATGTTAATTTATTAATAGAAGCTTTTATATTTTATCAAGCAGATAGGTTTGATGTTCAATGTAAAGAACTATTAAAAACAAATAAAAAATATTATATTGTTGACACAGGCTTGAGAAGTTATTTACTTGCAAAAAACAAATTAGATTTAGGCTTTGTTCTTGAAAATATTGTATTCTTAGAATTAAAACGTAGAGGGTATAAAGTAAATATAGGTAAACTTAAAACGAAAGAAATTGATTTTGTAGTTCAAAAAAATGGAATTATAAAATATTATCAGGTTTCACTAAATATGAGTGATGAAGCTACTTTCGAAAGAGAAATTTCCCCATTAAAACAAATACGAGACAATTATTGTAAAACAATTCTAACGTTAGACAAGTTTTCAGTCGGCAATTACGAGGGCATTGAGGTTGTTAATGTTATCGATTGGTTGTTAGAATAAGTTCTCGATACACCCTAAAAATTGAAAGTTGTTTATAGTCATTAAAAAAATAAGGATCTGTTTAAATAAATCATTTTAAGAAACTTATTTATACAGACCCTATAAACTTAGTGATGACACTCGTGTCCACCGCTAAAACTTACATTTCCATTTAGATAATTGTTAATAACATCATCACATGAGCCTTCGTTTAAGTCATATACTTTAATATTAACAAGTGATAAAGTAATAACTGCAGGTTGACCAATACGACCGCATAATAATACATTAACATTGTTATTATGTAGAAGTGTTGCAAGAGTATGATGAGAATATTCACCTGAATCAATTTTCCATGATTTTACAATTTTGTTATCTTCAATTTCGTATAATTTGAAATGTCTAGTTTCACCGTAATGATTAAAAACTTGATCATTTTCTTCTGTGATTGCGACTACCATAAAATTCACCTCAATTAATTTTAACAATATTTTATGAATCAAACAATACTTTGTTAATATATTTGTTGAGACTAACTGATTAAGAACTTAATAAAATGATATAATATAGTGTTAATAGAATATAGATTTTAGGATATTAAAAATTATGAAGTAAAACAATTTAAAAATAAATGTAGGAGGAATATTAATGTTTATAAGAAATGCGACAAAAGAAGATATAAAAGCTATAGCAGAGGTCGAAGCAGAATGTTTTCCTGCTAGTGAGGCGGCTAGTGAAGAAGAATTTGTCGATAGAGTTAAATATTATGGAAATCATTTTTGGTTAATGTTTGATAATGACAAGCTAGTAGCTTTTGTGGATGGCTTTGTCACTAACGAAGAAAATTTAACAGATGAGATGTATGAAAATGCGTCTATGCATGATGAATCTGGTGCCTGGCAAATGATTTTTGGTGTAAATACAATCCCTACATATCGCAAACGAGGTTTAGCCGGAGAATTAATATGCTTGGCTATAAATGATGCTAAAAAACAAGGAAGAAAAGGACTTATACTTACATGTAAAGATCATCTAGTAGATTATTATGCCAAATTTGGCTTTATAGATGAAGGAATTTCTGATAAATCTACGCATGGTAGTGTTTTGTGGCACCAAATGAGGCTATCATTTTAGTCTTTGCTAGGTTTACATATGTTTAGACTTTATTTAT
>CAVGYR010000033.1:0-12711 GCA_963633325.1 uncultured Treponema sp. | reverse complement strand
GGAGGAATTTATGATTACACAATTTTCTCGTTCTGAATTATTATTTGGCTCAAATTCTACTGAAATTTTAAGAAATAAAAGAGTAGCTGTATTTGGTGTTGGTGGCGTAGGCGGTTATGTTTGTGAAGCGTTAGCTAGAAGTGGTGTCGGTGCTATTGATATCATCGATAATGATACAGTAAGTTTAACAAACATTAATAGACAAATTATTGCAACTTACGAAACGATAGGGAGAAACAAAGTAGATGTTATGGAAGAAAGAATATTAGCCATAAATCCTAATTGTTTTGTATCAAAATATAATACTTTTTTCTTGCCAGGAGAAGAAAATAATTTTCCTTTTAACAAATATGATTATGTTGTAGATGCAATAGATACAGTTAAAGGTAAAATAGGCATCATTGAAACATGTAATAAATTAAATATAAAAGTAATATCATCTATGGGTGCTGGAAACAAATTCAATCCTCAAGGATTTAAAATTTATGATGTTTATAAGACAAAAATGGATCCACTAGCTCGTGTTTTACGTTCGGAACTTAAGACTCGCGGCATAAAGCACTTAGATGTATGTTTCTCAGAAGAAAAACCTGTGAAGCCAAACGCAAGTGAAGAAAAGTCTAGCAAAAGAGTTATTCCTGGGTCTAACCCTTTTGTACCTGCATCATGTGGATTACTTATTGCGTCACATGTTGTTTATAATTTGTTAAAGGAGGGAAAGTATGAAGAATAAGTTAGGACTTATTTTAGGTCTTATATTTGTTGTAGTAGCTCTTATATTCTCATACCTAGTTTGGGGAAACTACGGATACGGGTATAATGAGTTATATATAAATAGTGAACTAAATCAATTATATTTAGGAAAACTTAAATCGAAGAATATTGTTGAATCTAATGGTGCTATAACTTTCAAATTAGCTTCAGTATATAAAACTGAAGATGTAATTAAACAATTGCCTGGATATGATGAAACTTATTATAAAGTAGAAGATGACAAAACTTATAATGCACTTTTATTTAATAATGATTCAATTTATTATGTGCACGTTACAGACACATATAACGTTAGTATTTGTGATATTTCAACTAAACAAAATGTAAATGGTAATGATTTTTATTTATTAAACTTTGAAAAGATCGAAACTAATTATTTAACTTCATTAGGTAGTGTAAGTTTATTATTATCGAAGGCTCTTGATAGCTCAATGTTTAACGTATGTGACTCTTATCTAGACGTTAAAGCTTATAGTGTTTTAAATAATATTAAGAGTGTAAGTGATACTTACATTTATAAAATTAATAATAATTATACATGCGAAATTTTATAATTGTAAATCTTTAAAATTATATATTAGTATGGTAAAATTTATCTAAATTGAAAGGAGTTATATATGGAAGATAAAAAAAATGCCATTGATGCAGAAGTAGTTAATGAAGAATCAAAAAAAGAAGAAAAGGAAGAAAACAATAGCTTTGACAATGAAACAATTGATCAATTAATCAAGGCTGTTGATAGTTTCCCTATTTGGCTAAAACTTATTTTATGTATACCAGCAGTTGATATTGTATGGTGGTTCTATAGAATAATTAAGTCAGCTGCAAAAAATAACACAGGAGGAATCGTTGTAGCGGTAATCTTAATGGTTATTGGTATTCCTTTTATGTGGATAATTGATTTATTGTGTGTAGCAATCAACGGAAAGGTATGGTGGATTGACTAATGGCTAAGAAAACAGGAAGAACAGGTACTTTAGGTCTTGTTGCATTTGTAGCTATCATTTTAGTCGCAATTGCTTATATATTTGTAGGCATTCAAGCGGCTTTCACTGCTTGGGGCGTAAGCTTCTCTTTCGGAAGAGTTCCTGGCTTACTACAATGGATTTCATCTATTTTATTAACAGGTATTGTTGTTTATTTATCTTATGATTATGCGATGAAACAAACAAAGACTTGGAGAATAATTTGGTGGGTTCTTGCAATCATTGCAATACTTGCAGTATTAGGCTTTGGTGGATTTAACGTATTTAGCGCTTAATGAATTGAGTAATAGATTTCTTAATGAAATTTGTTACTCTTTTTTGTCTCTTTTGAAGCGACCTGAAGCAGTTCTTTAAATGATATCATATTGTTGTAAGTTAAGAACATGTATCTTATCCTCCTTGTGACATCTTTTAGTTTCACCGTGTCCTTAACTTACACAAAGGGGAATAATATGGCAAATTTAAAAGAAATTGAAAAAAAAGTAAATGTAAAAGAAAATTTAAGATTAGATTCGAAGATGGTATATTTTTCATTCGAAATTTTAGTTGCAGGTCCTTGTTATTGCGGGGACATTGGTGGTGCGTTCACTTGGGCTGATAACACTACGGATATTTTAAACTATTTATTAGAAAGTTTAACTTCTTATCTTTTAATTAGTGAAATGTCAACTCATGGGTCTTTTGAGGCTGAAGAAAAGGCTTATAATTTTGAAGAAGCTACTAGTGAGTATAGGAAATATTACGAAGACGATAAAAAACGCATTAATGGTTTAAAAGAGCTTATTAAATATTATGATCAAAATTTTGATAAAGAATTTGATTATGTAACGTTTGTTAAAAAACTTGAAGAATTATGTAATATACTTAGCAAAATGCGTATAGATATTAAAATGGAACCTTTCTATTCGGCAGTAGATGCTAGATATTCTGAATATTATAAAGATAGAAAATTCAATTTTGATGATTTAAGTAAAAATTTCATCTATGAATAGTATTGTCTAGAAAGTTAAAAGTCTAAAGAAAAGGATTAGAGATAATTTTGGTAAAAGTTAATGTGTTAGATAAAAATAGTATAGAGCTTCTAGAAGATGCAAAAAAAGGTGATATCATTAAACTCGATGAGCTTGTAAATACAGAAATATCTCTTTGTGATATTGATTCATTAGATTCAATTCTTGAAAAAGCATCAATTTTAGAAAAACAATATAAACATATATTATGCTTAATACGTGAATTTGAATGGATTGAAAGTGATATTTATGAATATGAATATTTGAAAAAGCAAGCTGTAATAGCAAAATTACTTGATGTATCAGATGATGATAGTTATTCATGGCTAGGCTTGAATTCATATTGTCATAATGTGAATGGTTTATCAAATAATATATCAAAAGGTTATATTTCACGATTTAAGATGATAGTTTATTGTAGAGTACTTAAGGCATTTGAAAAACAAGTTTTTAATAAACTACGTTTGTTAAATGAAACTTTAAAAGATAAGTCTTGCCTGAATTAGGCAATGTATATGTTTGAAATTATTTCAAACAAAAAATAATTAGAAAATTAGTTTTAATGTATATAAATCATTTACCTCATTTTGCAATTATGTTAGATCTTTAAATAGATTTAATTTAATTGCTTTTTATTTTACATAAAAATCCCACATTAATTTTATAATTAAATAATATAATTAACTAAAATAATGGAGGTTCAATATGACTATTTCAGAAGAAATTAAAACTTATTTGGATTTGTTAGATTTAGGAGAAGAAAAAGAAATAAATGATTCTATTATAAAAAAAGCTTATTTAAAAAAGTCTAAGATATATCACCCTGATGTATGTGAAGAACAATATAAAGATGGCGTGATGTTTAAAAAGATAAATGACGCCAATACATATTTGAAAAATAATATTGATACAGTAAATGATTATTTAAAAGATCCATCAAAATATAATTATTCACAATCTAATAATTATACTAATACTAACACGTACGCATATAATATGAATGATATGTTTAGTGAAATTTTTAGAGCATATCAAAAAAGTTATCAAAGAACTTATACTGAAGAAGATATTAAGAAAATTAAGAAAGAACAAAGAAAAGCCAGATTTAGAAGAAAACTTGGAAGCCTTTTCTCGTTTTGTTTTGGTGGATTAATGACATTTGTTTCACCTGCTTTAGGTATATTTATTATGTTTTTTTCAGTGCTTTCTCTTTTTTAGTTTGTCTTTAAAGTTAAGCTCCAATTGTTATTTAGAGAGACTTAATACTAAGATTGACAAAATTGAATTATCTATATTGTTAATATGTTCTATATTATTATATATGTTTGATATGTAATTTAGATTTAATTATGTTAAAATCGATATAAGAAAAGAGTTGGTATTATGTCATATTTAAACAAAAAAAATTCTTTATTCAATTCATACCATAATGATGATATTTTTATCGATAAATCTATGCTAATAAAAGAATGTAATAGCGTGTTAGGCTCTGAAGATTCGTATTTATGCGTAACACGTCCTCGTAGATTTGGTAAAACATTAGCTATATCAATGCTAAATGCTTATTATTCTAAAGGTGCTGATTCAAAAGAATTATTTGATAAACTTGCTATATCTAAAGACGCGTCATACGAAGAACATCTAAATAAACATAATGTTATTTGGATAGATATGGCAAGTCTGTATTGTTCATTAAATGATAAAAATCAATTTGTAAAAAAATTAAAAGAATTCATTTATTTAGACTTAAAAGAAAAATTTTCTTCTATTGATTTGAATTATGATTTAACAAACGGAACTTTTTTATCACATGCATTAGTTGAAATTAACTCTGAGTTAAATGAACGTTTTATTTTTTTGATAGACGAGTGGGATGTATTATTTAGAGAAGAAGAACATAATACTAAATTATGTGATGAGTATCTTATGTTTTTAATAAGCCTATTTAAATCTAGTCATGTATCTGCTTGTATTGATTTAGTATATATGACAGGCATTTTACCTATCAAAAGATCTAGATCTCAATGGGGTCTTAATATATTTAAAGAAGACAATATGCTAGATCCTAGAGAGTTTTCACCTTACATAGGCTTTACTGAAGAAGAAGTTAAAGATTTATGTAACAAATATAATAGAAATTTTAGCTTAATTAAAGATTGGTATGATGGTTACAAATTAAATGGTACTCTCATATATAATCCTCTATCAGTTATCGAAGCTGTGACATCAGGGGAGTTTTATAATTATTGGTGTGAAACTTCATCACGAGGATCATTAACTAAATATATTAATTACAATAATGGTGAACTTAAAGATATTGTTTTAAAAATGTTAATGGGTGAAAAGGTAGAAATTGATCCTGGATGGTTTCAAAATGATCTGACAAAGATAGATTCTCTTGATGCGGCTTTTTCAGTTTTAATTCATTACGGATATTTAGCTTTTGATGAAGAAACGGGAAAATGTTATATTCCTAATAAAGAAATTAAAGAAGATTTTGTCAATGCAATTGAAGATCTAGGTTGGGATAAATAAAAACATATAAAAAGATAATTTTTTGGCGGGAACATTTGTTCCCGTTTATTTATTAATAAATATTTGAAATACCTATTTAAAAATGCTAATATATGTTAGTTAATTCTAACGGAGGTAATTATGATAGATAAAGAACTATTTAGATTATTAGGAAAAAATAAGAAATATATATTTATTGTAGTTTTTCTTGAGATTTTATCTTTATTGAGTACAACTCTTTTTTCTTATGAAATCGCAAGTATTGTAAATACAGTATTTAAAAATAATGCAGAAATAATTTTTTCATTATTCAAAAACCAAATAATATTTATAATCATTTCTATTTTATTTCGAATATTGTCTGATCTTTTAACTGTGAGAATAAAAGATAGATTATCATACAATATTAAATATCAAATAAGAAAAGAATTATTCGAAACTGTACTCTTAAGCAATAATTATTTTGAGATTGGTTTATCTGGTTTAACTCAGCTTGCAAGTGAAGGTATTGAACAATTAGATATGTACTACTCAGAGTATTTACCTCAATTTTTCTATGCGGTTATAGCACCATTTATATTATTTTTTATAAATCTACCATTTAACTTTAGACCTGCACTTACATTAATTGTGTTTGTTCCGTTAATTCCAATGTCTATTATAATGGTCTCAAAATATGCAAAAAAGGTTTTTGCAAAATATTGGGATAAATATATTATGATGGGTAATACTTTCTTAGATTTATCTAGTGGTTTAAAAGATCTAAAAATATTTCAAAGTGATGATATAAAACACAAAGAAATGAATGTGGAAGCCGAAGAATTTAGAAAAATTACGATGAAAGTCTTGATTATGCAGCTAGCGAGTACAACTATTATGGATTTAGTCGCATATGGTGGCGCAGGAGTTGGAATTGCTGTCGCAATTTCTACAAGATCACATTATGCGTCTCTTACAGGATTTATATTTTTAATTTTATGTGCTATCGAGTTCTTTTTACCGATGCGTAGATTTGGTAGTGCGTTTCATATTGGTATGAACGGCGCAACCGCAGGTAAAAAGATTTTAAAACTTTTGAATGTAGAAATTCCTAGGTTTGGATCTAAAGAAGTAGATGATACAAATATCGAAATTAAACATTTATCTTATGGATACATTGAATCTAAATTAGTTTTAAATGATATAAATATGAGTTTTAAAAATCGCGGATTATATTCTATAGTAGGTAAATCAGGATGTGGTAAATCTACACTTGTCAAATTACTTAAAGGCGAATTAAGAACTAACAAAGGTGATATTGTCGTAGGTTCAAACTCATTATATGATTTAAATATAAAAGACTATTATAAACATTTAGCTGTTGTTTCATATAATTCTTATTTATTAAGTATTTCTATAAGAGAAAATTTTAAGATTTTTAATGAAAATATAACAGATGATGAAATTTATGAATATCTTAAAAAAGTAAATCTAGACTTATTTATAAAGCACGAAGGTGGCCTAGATTTAGTGCTAAAAGAAGATAGTAATAATATTAGTGGTGGTGAAAGACAAAGATTGTCTTTAGCACTTGCTTTATCTTGCGATAAAGATATTTATATCTTTGACGAAGCTACCTCAAGTATTGATATTGATAGTGAAAAAATTATTATGCGTGAGATTGAAGCCTTAGCTTTAAATCATCTTGTAATTTTAATTAGTCATAGATTAAAAAATGTAAAAAATTCTAATATGATATATTATTTAGAAGGTGGGTCTGTTAAAGAAAAAGGAACACACGAAGAACTTATTAATATGGGTAATGGATATTATTCACTATATACAAATCAAATAAATGAAGAAGCTAAATATGCGGAGGTATCAAATAATGAATAAACGAAGAAATGCATTATCAATTATGTGCCGCTTATTTAAGGTTATCGGTTCATTTTCTTTAATATTAATCTTAGCTGTTATTAATGGTACAATAGGTAATTTACTTGGTAATGGTGTCTTAATATTTGGAAGTTTAGGCGTAGCTAAACTAATTGATCCTAATTTAGTTAAAATGTCTTATGGATTAATTATAACGTTAACTATTTTATCAGGTTTATTAAAAGGTTTTTTGAAATATGCAGAACAATATTCAAACCACTTTATAGCTTTTAAAATTCTTGCGATATTAAGAGATAAGATATTTAAAAAACTTAGAGAATTAGCGCCTGCTAATATGCTAGATAAAAAGAAAGGCTCTATTGTATCTTTAGTCACAAGCGATATAGAAACACTTGAAGTGTTTTATGCTCATACAATATCTCCTATATGTATAGCATTTTTAACAAGCTTATTTATGTTCTTATTTGTAGGATTTGTTTCAAATTTTGTTGTTTCTAGTGTATTACTTTTAGGCTATGTGTTAATAGGTGTTGTTTTACCTATAATATCTAGTAAAGTATATTCTAAAAAAGGTGTTGAATATAGAAAAGAATTTTCTACATTTTGTGCTAATTATTTAGACTATATTAAGGGAAGAGATGAAATCGTATTAAATAATAAACAAGAAGAATTTATTAGAGAAATTGATTCAAAAAGTACTAGTTTGTTAAATACTAATAAAGCGATTAAGAGTCGTAGTAGCATCCTTCTTGCAATAACTAATTTAATAGTTACATTGACTATTATAGCTGTGCTATTCTTAGCTATATATTATTATAAAGTTGGATCAATTTCTCTAGGTTTAATCGCAATTGTGACAATTTCAATAACAGGTTCCTTCGGTCCTACATTGTCTTTAGCGGTTTTACCTCAAAATCTAACACAAACATTAGCTTCAGGAAATAGATTAATCAATTTACTTGAAGAAGAACCGAAAGTTAAAGATATTACAAATGGAAAAGATTTTGAATTTGATAATTTAATGATTAATCATTTAAATTTCAAATATAATGAAAAGAATATTTTAACCGATATAAATCTTCATGTAAAAAAAGGTGAAATTATCGGTATTAAAGGTGAAAGCGGTAGTGGAAAATCTACAATTCTAAGCTTATTACTTCGTTTTTATAATGTTGATAACAATACAATTTTATATAACGATATCGATATAAATAATATTAATACTAAATCTTTAAGAAACAATGTAACTATGGTTAGTCAATATACTTACTTATTTAGTGATACTATCTTAAATAATTTAAAAATAGCAAAGCCGGATGCAAGCATAGATGAAATTAAAGAAGCTTGTAAAAAAGCCTCAATTGATGAATTTATTGAATCATTACCACAAAAATATGATACTAAAATTTCAAATGATGTTGAAAATATTTCAGCAGGTGAGAAACAACGTATTGGCTTAGCACGAGCATTCTTATCAAATGCTAAACTCATTTTGTTAGATGAGCCAACAAGTAATGTAGATTCATTAAATGAAAAAATTATTTTAAAGAGTCTGAAAGATTATAAAGAAAATCATGCAATTATACTTGTTTCGCATAGAAAATCAAGTATGTCTATTTGTGATAAAATTTATAATATTGAAGACGGGAAAATGTTTTAGGTGAAAGATGAAAATCTTTCCCTTTTTTATATTTCAATTCATTTCTTCAAGTCTTATTTATTTTCTAATATCTTTGATCCTTTTAAAAACTTGACAATATATATATATATATAATAGAGTTAGGAAAGAAGGGCGATTATATGAATAAAAATCGTAAAAAAGGTTTTACTTTAGTAGAACTATTAGTAGTAATTGCAATACTTGCAATCCTAGCTGTTGTATCAGTTGTAGGTTATACAAGTTTTACAAAGAAAGCTAAGATAGCTGATGATATTAGCTTAACTACACAATTGAATGGTATATTGCAAGGTAAAGAGATTCTTGACGGAGAAAAAAATAAGTATCCTCATGAAGCTGCACTAGAATTAGTAGACGGAGGGTATGATGTAACAAAGATAACTCCGACTGCTGAGAAATATAATTATGTATATGATTTAAATCAAAATAGAATGTTCTTACTTGATGAATCATATAATGTAGTTTCTCCTAGTGATCTAACACTAAGTGATGATAAGGTATCAGTATTTGGTTTTGCAGGATCTCAAGATGAGGTTACTGAATTCAATAATCATGGTTATTCAGTTTATTTAAAGAGTACTTACAATAGTGATAGTGTAACTACATGTGCTGGTGTGGATGTTGGTGAAAATTCTATTTTGAAAATAGATTATATTAACGAAACTAAAAAGAATGTTGTTATTAGAACTGCAAGTTATGACACAACACTTAACGTCTATGGACCTAGTGATGTCGTTATACATTATGGTTTGGCTAAAGAAATCAATATAGCTAAAGTTGCCAATGAATCATATCATGAATTTGGTGATGTTTTAGGTAATATTACAGTTGCGACTGGAAAGGTTGAAATTGAAAGCGGAGCTAATGTATCTAATGTTGTTATTGATAAAGTAACAGTTGGTGATAAGGCGGAAGTTACTCCAACAAGTACTGCTACAAAAGTTAAAGTTAAGAAAAATGCTAAAGTTAATACTGTACAATCTAAGGTTGAAGGTGTTACTACTAGTTCAATTGTTAGTGGTGAAGGTACAAGTAATGTTGCTAAAATTGAACAAAATGATACTAATGAAGCATATATTGGTTCAACAGGTTATAGCAAATTAACTGATGCTATCCAAGCATTAAAAGATAATAGTACGCTTACTTTAATGAAGGATGTTACGCTGTCTAACTTAGTAGAGGTAAGCAATTTAAAAAATATTACATTAGACTTAAATGGATTTAAGATTTCTTTTTACTATAATGGTTCATATGCAACTGAAGCTAATAAAGGGAGATTTAGTTTTTTCACTTTAATTAATGTGTCTATTAGCATTATTAGCTCTAAAGAAGGTGGAGAAATTAATGGGGCTAAGGCTGATATAAATAGTGAAGATAACTATAAAAAATTTGATGGTAAGAATGTAATAGCAATTGCAAGTGGTGGAAATCTTAATATTCCTTCTTCTAATGTTTCTATTAATGGCTATGGTTATGGTGCAAATGGTGAATATGGAATCACATTACAAGCGGGAGGAACTGCAATTTTAGGATCAAAAAATTCATCTATTGGACCATCAATTACTTCACATTTTGCTGCGATTGGTATGAATAATGTGAAAGCTACTGCTAATTTAACTATTTATGGTGGAACGTATAAAGCAACAGCTAATCCTACAAACAATCAAACTTCGTGGCATTATTTGTGTGCTCCTATCTATGCTTCATGTGATGGCTCTTATAATTTATATGGTGGCACATTTGAAGGCTTTTACAAATTTTCTTCACGATATCAAAATACTATCCAATATATTACCATTTCTAAATCGTCTGGTATTACAGAAAGTGATTTATATAAGGGCACCGTTGATGGTAGCGCAAACTCAACCAAGAATGTTGATTTAAGAACCATTACATTTATAGATTAAATAAATGAAATATCACAAGCTTACGAGATTAATTTCTTGTAGGCTTTTTCTTTTGTTCTAGTAGTGGTAAATTTTATTGTGAGTAACAAAAATTAGTATAGATATAAAAACTAGTTAGGTACCAAATGTTCCTAGTTAAGTTAGTTTATCTTATTGTTGAAAAGGTAACAATCGTAAATTATAATTTAAAAAATAAAATAAGGATATTATTAATTTATAAGCTTACTCTAGGCTTTTAACGTTTACATTTGAACTAGTTTAGTTTATGAGAAAGATGAAAAATCTTTCCCTTTTTTATATTTCGTTATATTAATATTACAAATAAAATGGTATAATTTTTTAAGTTAAGGAGTGAATTTGTATTATGCAAAAAAGTGAATTAAAAGTAGGTCAACAAGTAATTGTTGATATTAAAAGATTAGGTATTAACGGCGAAGGTCTTGCTTTCTATAAGGGCTTAGCTGTGTTTGTGGATAATGCTATACCTGGCGAAGGCGTAAATGTTGAAATAACTAAAATCAATGATAAGATGGCATTTGCTAAAGTTATTGAATTTAAACATGAATCAGAATATAGAGTAAATCCATTATGCCCATATTACGAAGTATGTGGTGGATGCCAAAGTGCACACATTGAATACAATAAGATGTGTGAATTTAAGCGTAATTTAGTTATTGAAGCTCTTGAAAGATATACTAAATTAAATCCTAAATCGTTTGAAATTAAACAAACATTTAAGATGGAAAACAATCTTCATTATCGTTACAAATCAAGCTTAACAGCTTGTTCTAGATTCGATAAGATTGAACTTGGTTTAATCAGACCAAATTCTAATATTGTTACACCTATTGATACATGTTTAACGCAAAATGAAATTGTTAATAAGATTAATAATGAAGTTAAAGATGTTTTAAATAAATATGATTTAACCGCTTACGACTCTAAAACACAAAAGGGTGATATTAGAAATGTTGTTGTGCGCGTTAGTCACTACACAAATGAAGCTCAAGTTACCCTAGTTTATGCCTATAAAAATCTAGATAAAAAACTAGCACAAGTCGCAAAAGAAATAATTAATATTGAGTATGTAGTGTCTGTTGCTAAAACCTACCACGATCAATACGATGATGGCTTAGTTATTCAAAAAGAATGCGTTATTTTAGAAGGTAAGAATACTATTTGTGAAAATATCGGTAAGTATAAGTTTGAATTATCTCCTGAAAGTTTCTTCCAATTAAACCCTGTTCAAACTGAAAATTTATATGCACTTACTTTAAAAGCTTGTAAGTTAAGTCATAAAGAAAATGTTCTTGATTTATATTGCGGTGCTGGTACTATTGGTATTTATATGTCTAATATGGCTAAAAATATCATTGGTGTTGAATTAAATGAAGCTGCAGTTAAAAATGCTAGAGAGAATGCAAGAAGAAATAAAGTTAAGAATGCTAAATATTATGTTGGTAAAGTTGATGATGTTTTACCTGAACTTTTAAAAAACAATATTAATATTGATGTAGTTGTTTGTGACCCTCCTAGAGCAGGACTTGGAGAAGATGTATGTAATACTCTTTTAAATAATAATTTTAAACGTATTGTCTACGTTTCTTGTAATCCTTCAACACTTGCAAAAGATATTAATCTTTTAACTAAGAAATACCAAGTTAAGTATATGCAACCGGTGGACATGTTCCCGCATACGTCACATGTGGAGACTATTGTGTTGTTAGAGCAAAAGATGGGTCAAAACTAGTAAAAATACTAGAATTTAGCCATTTCTTTAAGCATATAGTGTTTATGAAGGATGATGAAGGCTACTTACAAAAGAAGGTTTTAAGAGCTGTTCCAGTATCCGTATATTACTATATGGGATGAGTAGTTACATATTCTCAAGATAAAATTAAGCCATTTAGAGGGTAAAAACAGTCAGATTACAGTCCAATCCGCCCTCTGATGGCTTTTTAATTTGA
>CAVGYR010000032.1:14485-15307 GCA_963633325.1 uncultured Treponema sp. | reverse complement strand
AAATTATGTTGCATATACTTAAAATTCAAGCTGATGGTTTTAAAATGCTTGACGAGAATTTTGAAATAGATTTTATGCCAAGAACTCGAGTTTATCAAGAAGATAAAGAGAAAGAATTGATAGAAATTGATAAAGGATTATATTCTTTTAGAAGTTTTGCGGTTGTAGGAAGTAATTCATCCGGAAAATCAACAGTTTTATCTTTAATTTTAAAAACACTCTCATTTTTGCAAACAGGAAGATGGGAATATATTGCAAGAGAATTTAAAAAACAAAGTATTAAAATAAGTACATTATTTTATCTTAACGAAAATTTATATAAGTATAGTTTTACTATTAACAAAATTGATGATAACAATATAACTCCTGTAAATTTATATTGTCCTATTAAAGATGAAAAATTAATAAAATATAAATATGATAAAACTAGAGGTATTAAAAATATTACATTGATTAATACTTTTGGTGAAGATATTAGTGATTTTTTTAATTCTTCGCTAATGGATACCTCAGCGATAACTAAAATAACAAATTCAAATGTAATATTTGATGATTTTAATAACAATAATATTTCAAGCTTTCATGAAACGATAGTTCGTAATACATTTTTTTCTAGTTTGAATACTTGTGATAAAGAACTTGTTTCTTCGATAATTAAATTATTTGATGAGAGTATCGAATATATTAGGTATGATAATCATGATTTTGTTTATTTTAAACGTGTAGGTGAAGAAGAACAAATTATTTCAAATATTGAACTTCTTTCTATTTTATCTTCAGGAACTTTACGAGGCGTTGAATTATTTATAAGATGTATTAATG
>CAVGYR010000032.1:0-14475 GCA_963633325.1 uncultured Treponema sp. | reverse complement strand
TCTTTATTGTAGATGAAATTGAAAATTGTTTCCGGAAAAATTTAGTATATAATCTTTTATTTTTGTTTAATGACAAGAAGATAAATAGTAAAGGGGCCCAATTAATTTTTAGTACACATTATGTTGAAATTCTTGATTATTTAAATAGAAGAGATAATATATTTATAACTCATAAAAACAATGGACATATTTCATTAAATAATCTTTACGCTGATTATAACGTCAGAACTGAATTATTAAAAAGTAAACAGTTTGATAACAATGTATTTAATACCGCGCTTAATTATAAGCAAGTTCTAGAAGTAAGGAGAAATTTAATAAGTGAATTACATATTAATAATGACTGAAGGTTCTGATGAACTTGCGTTTATTAATGTACTTTTAGACAAGAAAATTCTTAAATTTAAAAGGGAAGAATTATTAATGGAAGATGTTTATCATGCTAGGCAATTAAACGCTGAATTGATTGGTTACATTCAAATGTTACCAAGTTGTGATACAGTTAGTATATATAGAATAGGAGATAAATTATCGGACATTTTAAAAATCCCTAAAAGTATTTTAAAGAGCAAAATAAAGGAAAAATTTGATATATCAACAACTCCTGAATTAGAAATATTGTTTATTTTAAATGAAGGATTATACGATGAATATTTAAAAGTAAAATCGAAGAAAAAGCCATGCGTATTTTATAAAGAGCATAATAAAAAATATAAAAAACAATCTTCATTTGTAAATAATTATTTTGAATCTATGACAAACGAGGAAATTATTTCGTTGATTCATTTATATGTGAAAAAACATGGTCATGCTCATGAAAGTTATTAATTAACGTTAAAAGATATAATTTTATAAAGTTCGCCCTATTTAAAGACATTTTGATTTAGATATTACTAATATGCTTATTGAAAATATATTAATTATAGTTTATAATAAGTTCGCTTAATTAAATAACCATTTAGAGAAGGCGAGAGACAAGCTCTGTGACCCTTCAGCAACTTGCTTATAGTAAAGTGCTAATGCTTGTACGATGGACATAATTTCAAAAGTCCATTATGGACTTTTTTATTTTTGAAGGAGTAAGTATGATTTGTGAAGTTGTTATCAATTCTAGCGCTAGACAAATAGATAGACAATTCGATTATTTAGTTCCTTTTAAATATAATGATATTATTCAAGTAGGACAAAGGGTTTTTGTCCCATTTGGTGCACAAAAAATAATTGGTTATGTAACTAAGTTAAAAGAAGAGCCTGTTTCAAATGAATATAAGCTTAAAGAGATTATCGAAATAGTAGATATTAACCCACTTTTAAGTGAATATGAAATTGAACTCGCAAGAAATATAAGTAAACATTATTTTACATCGTTTGGAAAAACTCTAGAACTATTTATTCCGACTGCTCTAAGGCAAACAATAACTAAATATTTAGTTGTCAAAGACAAAGAAAAATTATCTTTAAATTTAGAAACTTTGTTTGGAACTAATGATAAAATTTTATACAATGATTTATTAAGCCCATATATTAAAGAAGTTAAAAAATTAATTGAAGAGGACGCTTTAGAAGTACTCTATACACTTAAAGATAAAGGTAAAACTAAAGAAGTTGCTTATGTTAAGTTTTTATCTTTGTATAATGGTAAAAGTAAACAAGCGTGTGAAATATCTAAGTATTTAGCTTCACTTGAGGGCGATATTTTAAAAAGTGAATTACTTAAGAAAACTACAATTAGTACCATTAATACGCTAGAAAATAATAATTGTATTTCTATTTATCTAAAAGAAGAATACCGAAAAATTGATATTTTAGATTTACATGAAGAGAAAGTTTGCTTAAACGAAGAACAAAATAAAATATGTTCATCTATAAAGAATAATATAAATCATTTCGATACTTATTTAATTCATGGTGTTTGTGGTAGCGGTAAAACTGAGATTTATTTAAATTTAATAGAAGAAGTCTTAAATCAAGGTAAGTCAGCTTTAATGTTAGTTCCGGAAATTTCTTTAACCCCACAAATGTCTAGCCGATTTGTCTCTCGTTTTAAGGATCAAGTCGCAATCATTCACTCGGGTCTAAATTATAATTTTAGATATGATGAATATAGGCGAATCAAAAATGGTGAAGCTCGTGTTGTTATAGGTGTTAGAAGTGCTATATTTAGTCCGATAAAAAATTTAGGACTAATTATTATGGATGAGGAACAAGAAGATAGTTATATTCAAGATAACGAACCATCATATGATTCTCATTATGTTTGTTCGCTTATCGCAAAAACTAAAAATATTCCTCTTGTCTTAGGTTCCGCAACACCTTCAATAAATAGTTATTTTAAGGCTCAAACAAATGAATATAAATTATTTTCTTTATATAAAAGAGCTAATAATAAAGCACAAGAAAAAAGTATTGTAGTTAATTTAGCCGATGAACTAAGAAAAGGTAATAAAACTGTATTTAGTGATATTTTAAGAGAAAACATTATTAAAAATTATAATAATAAGTTACAAACAATCTTATTTATTAATAAACGTGGTTTCTCAACTTTTGTATGTAGAAACTGCGGTAAAGCTTTAAAATGTCCTAACTGTGATGTTTCATTAGTATTCCATAAAGAAACTAATAAGCTTAAGTGCCATTATTGTAATTATACAGAAGAGGCAGTTCATATTTGTCCGGATTGCAAGAGTAGTGCAATAAGAGAAATGTCTATAGGTACTGAAAAAGTATGTGATGAGGTATTAAAGGTATTACCAGAGGCTAGAATCTTACGGGTTGACCAAGATACTATGCAAAATAAAGATAGTTATAACGAAATGACACGTCTTATAAACAATCATTTAGTTGATGTGATTGTAGGTACGCAGATAGTCGCAAAAGGCCTTGATTTCCCACTCGTATCATTAGTAGGAGTAATAAACGCCGATATCGGGCTAAATATGCCGTATTTCAATGCATACGAAAAAACGTATAATTTGTTAGAACAAGTTACAGGAAGAGCCGGTAGAAAAGATACTAGAGGAATATCTATTATTCAGTCTTATAATCCTACATCAGGTCCTATCAAATATGCGTCTAACCACGCCTATCTAGCGTTTTATAACGAAGAAATTAAACGTAGGGAATTATCGAATAATCCCCCATATACGACCCTAATTGAAATATTAGTTAAATCGCGGGATCAAATGCTTGCCTATAACGAAATTAAAAAAATAAGACAAAGACTACAATCAAAACTAACTAATTCAATAATTTTAGGACCATCAACGGATCGTATTGCAAAATTGAATAATGAATACCGTTTTGTAATAACTATTAAGGCTAAAAATAATGAAAATTTAGATTGTTTATTAGAACTATATGAAGATTATAAAAATATAAATAAATTAGATTTGTATATGAAAAGGATGTGATTATATGAAAGTAGTATTTATGGGAACTCCACAATTTAGTGTACCTATTTTAGAAGAATTATCTAAACACTATGAAGTGGTTTTAGTTGTAACTCAAGCAGATAAAAAAGTAGGTCGTAAACAAGTTTTAACCCCAAGTCCGGTCGGGCTTTGTGCAGAAAAGCTTGGTATAAAGACATTTAAACCATTTAAATTAAAAGAAGATTATCAAACTCTAATTGAAGAACATGCAGATATTTTAGTTACAGCAGCTTATGGCCAATTCGTGCCTACATGCGTACTTAAGACATTTAAAAAATGTGTAAATGTGCATGGTTCTTTATTACCTAAACGCCGTGGTGGTGCACCAATTCAAAGATCTATCATTGAAGGCGACACTAAAACAGGTGTTACTATTATGGAAATGGTTAAAAAGATGGATGCGGGCAGAATGTATGCTAAAGAAGAATTAGAAATTGTAGATAGCGACACCTCAGATTCTATATTTGAAAAATTATCTTACATTGGACGTGACCTTTTAATTAAGACTTTGCCTAGTATTATTGACGGATCAAATTTAGGTGAGCCTCAAGATGAAGCAGAATCTACTGTTTCCTCTAACATTGACCCTAGTGAGGAAGAATTTAGTTTTGATCAAGACGCTAGAATAATATTCAATAAGATAAGAGGCTTATCTCATGAACCGGGCGCTTACTTTAGTTATAAAGACACTCGTGTAAAGGTTTATAAAGCGCAAATTATAGAAGACTCTAGTAATGCGACCCCTGGTACTATTTTAGATGCAAAAAAAAGATTAATTATCAAATGCAAAACTAATGCGATTGAAATTTTAACACTAAAAGTAGAAGGAAAAAAAGAACTTAACACCAAAGACTTCTTAAATGGACAAAAAATGTTTGTAAGTGGTGAAATTATAGCCTAATTTATGTATAATATATATAAAATTAGGAGATAGATATGGCATTAGAAAAATTAAAAAAACGTGTCAAAAACAATAAAAAAGTTTCTAGTCTTAAAGAAAAATTTATAAAATTGTTTTCTAATTCATTTGGTTTTGAATCTAATGTTGATTTATCAAATGATGTAGACGTTCTTTATAGAAGAAACGTTGTTATAAAAAATATAATATTTGTTACAAACTTATTATATACTGTAATATTGTTTTTACTTTCATTCAACGATTCGAAAAATTTAATATTATCGGTTTTATTAGTCCCATTCACATTTTTACTAAATAAAACTTTAAAAGATATGATATTTAGAAAGCCTGATGATATGACTAATCAAACTATTGCGATGTATTTTGCCAGTCTATATATGTTTGTATCGGCGACACTATGTTATATTAAGCTTAAAAACCAATTTACTTCAACTGTTGATAATGAAACGCAAATCGTTATATATGGTGAAGTAGGTTATGCGATGCTTTATGTATGTTTACTAGTTGTATCTCTTTACCAAGATAAAAAGGTATTATCTAGAATCTATAAATGGCTAATTATCGCAATTACAATTCTAAACTTTACTGTTACATATAATTTCTCAGACGAATACGGACACGCAAGCGAAGGAATGTTTTATGTATTTAAAGAAGTAGTAACTTCTGAACAGTTTAAAGATATCGTACTTCGTATGTTTGTACTAGGCTTATTCATGGGTGTATTATATATAAATGTATCTATTTCACAATACTTACTAGAACAAAGAAAAAAAGAATTGAACACTAGAAAAGAAGTCGAAAGTGATTATGTAGACGTTGTAAGTAATATATTTAAACTAGAATTAGAATCTTTTTATGTAACTGATGACGATAAATACGAAGCTAATTTAGTTAAAGATATGTCAATTCATTTAGCATCGTATCTAGGTTTAAATCCTGACAAAGCGAGTGAAATAGGGACGTATTCAATGTGCTACATGAATGATAATGTAGATACACATTTATTAAAAGAAATTGATGATAAAAGTAAACAATATGAAGTGCTAAAAAGAGAAAGCACAAAAGGTGAAACTATAATCAAACGCGAAGTTAATAAAAAGCGTATCGAAGATATTGTAAGAAAACATATACAAGGTACAGTTAGTGACGATTATAGTGAAAAAATGAAAAAGATTTATCAAAGTGAAGAAGATCAAATAATAGGAATTTGTGAAGTATTTATAATTTTAAGAAGTTTTAGAAGTTATAAAAGGCCTTATACAAAAGAACAAACTATTGAAATCTTAACGAAAGATTTCAGGCAATATTTTGATTCGATAATATTTGAGCGTTTCCTAAACTTTGTCGATAAATTTGATGACTTATATACAAATTATGGAGGAATAAATGGAGAAAAAGACATTTAAAACAAGTGGAACTTGTGCAAAAGAAATTTCATTTGAATATGAAAATGGCAAGATGTATAATCTTGAATTTAAAGGAGGCTGCCCTGGGAACTTAAGTGCAATCTCTAAACTTTGCGATGGCAGAGACTTAAAAGAAATTTACGAATTATTACAAGGAAATATTTGCGGTACAAAGACTACATCATGTGCCGATCAATTAACAAAAGCAATTAAGGAGGTTATGTAGTATGAAAAGATATTTTACTAGTGAATCTGTAACTGAAGGACATCCTGATAAGGTTTGTGACCAAATCAGTGATGCAATATTAGATGATATTTTAGCTCATGATCCTAAAGGTCGTGTAGCTTGTGAAACAATAGCTACAACAGGTATGGTAATGGTTTTTGGTGAAATTACAACAAATCATTATGTAGATGTACAAACCATCGTTAGAAATAAATTAAGAGAAATTGGATATGTTCGTGGTAAATACGGATTTGATGCCGATAATGTTGCTGTATTAACTGCTATCGACAGTCAATCTCCTGATATTGCGATGGGTGTTGATGAATCTGAAGGACATGAACAAGGTGCAGGAGACCAAGGTATTATGTTTGGTTATGCATGCGATGAAACTGATGTTTATATGCCTCTAGCTATCACATTAGCTCATCGTTTAGCTAAACAATTAGCTGATGTACGTAAGAATGGTACTCTTGATTATTTACGTCCTGATGGTAAAACTCAAGTTACTGTTGAATACGACGATGATAACAAGATCAAAAGAATTGATACAATTTTAATTTCTTCACAACATTCTCCTGAAGTAACTTTAGAAAAGTTATCAGAAGACATCAAGAGAGAAGTTGTAGATAAGATTGTTCCACAAGATTTAGTTGATGAAAATACTAAATATTTATTTAACCCTACAGGTCGTTTCGTATTAGGAGGACCTGCAGCTGACTCAGGTTTAACAGGAAGAAAGATTATTGTAGATACATACGGTGGTTCTGCAGCTCACGGTGGTGGTGCTTTCTCAGGGAAAGACCCTTCTAAGGTTGATAGATCAGCAGCTTACATGGCTCGTTATATTGCTAAAAACGTAGTCGCAAGTGGTATTGCAAGCCGTTGCCAAATCGAATTATCTTATGCAATTGGTGTAGCTGAACCAATCTCAATTTTAGTGGATACATATGGTACTGGCAAAGTAAGTGAAGATAAGATTGTAGAAACAATCAGACAAAACTTCCGCTTAACACCAAAGGGCATGATTGAAACACTAGATTTATTAAAACCTAGATATCAAAGGGTTGCCTCATATGGTCACTTCGGAAGAACAGACGTTGATCTTCCTTGGGAACATTTAGATAAGACTGAATGTTTCAAAGCTCTTTTAAAATAATTAATGAGGATTTTAGATAATATCTAAAGTCCTTTTTTAAGTAAAATTTTGTGCGTCTTGTAATAATATACGAGGTGATTTTATGAGATGCATGATTTGTAATGAAAAATTTTATATCAAGCGAAATCTAGAAACTTTATTTAGAGTACAAAGTTATACAGTTTGTGATAAATGTTATGAAAAATATAAGATAAATATTAATTATAATGTTATCCCATTAGATAAACATAAAATATATATTTATTCGCTTTTCGACCAAAAATATATTTTCAAACATGATCCGTTTAAATTAGAATTTTCACGCCTATTAAATTATGTGCTTAAAAATAATAATATCAAAGACAATTTATTTGTTTATACAAATATTCGTATGTCTAAATTTTATTTTAATACCTTTAATTGTTTATCTAAATTATTAGATAGTGATTTATATATCGTATGTAATTATTTAGAAGTATAATTTAAGTATATTTAAATATAATTTTACAATTATTAAAATTATATTTGAAAAACTTATGAAATTTATGCAATTTACTAATTATAATAATGAAAGCCCTTTAAATTTAGTAAATTCGTGCTATAATTTAATTAGGGAAAAGGATAACAATAAGCAAAGGAGTCGATATTATGAAGGTAGAAGTAGTAGGTAAAAATGGTTTTGAACCAAGTCAAGGAAACAAAGAATTCATTTCTTCTAAATTAGAAAAAGTTGCACAATATTTCCAAGAAGAAGAATTAAAAGCACGTGTTGTATGTAAGGTATATTCAACTTATCACAAAGTTGAGGTAACTATCCCTACAAAGAACATCGTTCTTCGTGCAGAAGCTAAGGCTGATGACTTATATTCTGCTGTTGATATCTCTATTGACAAACTAGAACGTCAAGTACGTAAGTATAAGACTCGTGTTAAAGAACACAAAGGCAAAGATGCATTAAAAGATACATTTGCGGAAGGTTATCTACGTTTGGAAAAAGAACCAGTTAAGGCTAGCAAGGTTGTTCGTGAAAAGACAGTTCAATTAGTTCCAATGACTGAAGAAGAAGCTGAAGAACAATTAGAATTAACAGGACATGATTTCTATATTTATCTAGATAGTGCAACACTAGAAGTAAAGGTATTATATGTTCGTGAAGATGGCGATTATGCTATCATAACTACAACTAAATAGTCTATTAAAACATTAGGGCATAGAAATATGCCTTTTTGTTTTTTTATTTTTGTCCTACATAACATTTTATAATATAATAAATAAAACGGAGGTATTTCATATGGAAGAAAATTTTGACTTAGAAAATAGTATTGACGATGTTTTCGTACAAAAGAATGATTCTACTTTTAGAGAAGAAGATAAAGATAAAAAAGAATTTGATCAAAAGAAAGAAAATAAAAAAGAAATTAGAAGACTTGTAGAAGAGTTAGAAAATACAGATATTACAAAAATTAATGTTTTTTCGCATGAAAATAAAAGAAAATCTATAAATTTAGATAAAGAACTAAATGTCATAAATGATAAACAAGAAAAAAAAGAAAAAGGTCCTATCAGTTTAGAATTTGATGATCCTAATTTTACAGATTTTTTAAACACATTAGATGATACAACACCAGTACAAAATTTTAGTATCGATAACAAATTAAGCTATAAAGAAAAACAAAAACATTCATTTCTTAAAGCATATGAAAATCTATATAAATTCAGACTTATTTATAAAAAAACTTATGAAATATTAAAAGATACTTATGATGATTATAGAAACCTATATGATGAACGTGGTAATGGTTTTGTAGTCGATGGTAGAGATTGTCTTAATATTTCTTATGTGATTGCACTTAACAATCCTGAAATTACAGAAAGAGAATATGCAAGCTTACTTTTAAATTTATATACTACATTTAAAAAGAATTATTCTAAGGATGAAACAAATCTTCCTAGTTATTGTAGCTATGTTGAAACATTCTTAAAAGATGATGTTAAAGAAAAATTGAAAAATTTTGCGAATAATATTGATATATCTAAAGCTGAAGGCCCTATAGAAATAGGTAGATTAACAAAATCAAAAGAATTAGCACTAAGTTTAGCTAATGGTGTAGTAAGCGAAAAAACAGTAAATTTTGCAAGCACAATTTTAAAGAACGAAATCGGTGTTAATCTTGATACATTAAATGAATATACTGCAAGTAGACATTTAACTAAATATTTAAAAAATGTATTACCTACAGTAGCCAATTATTTCTTATTTTGTGATGATGTTTTAAAAGATTACAATTTCATAGATACATCAAACGTTTTAGGTGCTCAAAAGATCATTACTTTTGCAACACAAAGCCAAAGTATGGCACTAAAACACGGCGAATTTGATATGTTCTTATCAAAAGATCCTGATAATTTAGACACATATAAAGAGTCAGATAATAAAATCTTCAAATCGGCACAAACAATATCTTCAATTGATGATACAATCAAACAATATAATATTAATGTTAGAGATTTATCCGAATCTACAATAGGTGTTGAAAATGCAATTGAAAACCCTTTGACTGCTAAATTTTACAACATGAAAAGTAATGTAGCTACTGCACTTGGAAAATCCGAAGGCATTGTTAAATTACCTCTTGAAGAAAACACATATAAGTTTACTCGTAGACTTCAAAATGAAAACAAACTAAGTGCTAAAGATAAATATGAACTATATGAATATATAAATTCATCAGAATCATATTTTGAAGAACTTTTAGTAGCTAATACAAATGAATATAAAACAGCGTCAAAGTTTGGTTTAACATGGAAGAGTTTAATATTTATTAATGGTAGATCTCTTGAAGAAATTTCAAGAAGTTTACCTGAGGTAACTGTAAATTACAATAATAAAAATCATACTTATAGAGGCGACTGTATTGCGGTCAAAGTTTTATTAGATTCTCTTATTAACAAACATGATCAAGTAGATTTTGCACGCTTGCATTCTTCAGAAAACAAGATTGAAGTATGTGTTAGACCGTTATTTGGCGATTTTGATCAAGAAAAATATGAACAAGCTTACAAAAAGACAGGTCTTGCAGGGTTATTCTCAAGAGCAGTACCTAATATCAATGATTTACAACAAGCAAACTTTGAAGCACGTAAAGTAAGTTACTCTGATACTAAACAAGTTATAAATAATCAACTTGTTAAAAAGATTATGTCTTATACACCTAATATTGTTCAAGAAAAGGGAAGAAAATTAGATGATTCAGTTATTGAATACCAAAAGACAAAATTAAAAGAAAAAGGGTATAAAGAAAAAGAAATAGAACAACTTGTCAATAGTCATTTGAATAAAGTAGAAACTATTGATTTAAAACTTGATAAGAATAATGAAAAAGTTGATGAGAAGAACTATGATATTTTAAACGAACCAAAAGAAAACAATGTAGAAGTTAAAGGCGAAAAAGAAATTGTAAAAGAATTGGTTAAAGAAAACGTTATTAACAATGAGGTTAAAGATAACACAATTGAAGTTAATAAAGAAAATAATATAAACAACGATATTAAAGAAAATGTTCAAGATGAAAATAATATCATTAACAACATTGAAGATAATAACATTACTAATGACAATATAATAAACGAAAACAATATCAGTAAAGACAATATTATCAATCAAAATAACATAAATGATAATAATGTTATTAATGAAGAAAAGATTGATAACAATGTTATAAATAAAAATAATAATCAAAATAACATTGAGGTTATTAATACTGATATTAATACAAACCAAGTTGAAGCACCTCTTGTCGACTTAAAAACTGACAACGCTTTATATAAAGAAGAAGATATCAACAATCCAAACGCTCTATATTCATTTGATAAATTGATTCAAGGCTTAGACCCTAAATATGGATTAGATAGTGTCATCGAAAATTTCACTAATACAATTGATCAAAATGATGATGTCAATATGTTTGATCCAAACGAAATTAAAGTATTTAAAAATAAAGCTGCATTAAATAAAGCATACGAAAATTTATCAAAATTGAACGAAATTCACAAAGTAATCAAGAAGAATTTACTTAATATTGATAGAGATAGATTCTATAATTTAGACGCAAACAACGGAACAGGTAGAAATTTTGATAGCCGCGATGTTCATACATTATCATATATTTATGCCATCGAAAACCCTAATATGACAGTTAAAGAATATGCGGAAGTGGTAAGTTCATTATATCTAGCATTTACTCATGACTATTCTAAAGATGAAGCTAATAAAGATGCATATCTAACTTATATTAAAGGTATTGTAACAGACGATATTAAAGAGCGTGTTAAAGAACATTTGAAGACTCTAGAACAAATGCCTGAAGATAATGAATTCAATATCAATAAGAAAAAGGGACTTGTGAATGCGGCTAAGAGCGTAATAAGTGATAATTATGATATGAATAATATTTCAAATGTTACTTATGTATTAAATAACCAATTAGGCATTAAGGTAACTAAATATCATGAATATAATATTGATAAACACTTAAAACAATATATTGAACGTGTTAAAGATCCTGTTTTAAAAATGTTTAATTATTGCGATACATTCGCTAATAATTTCAACAAACTAGATATGAATTCGATTGCGGATAACGAAAAAGTCTTAATTTATATTTTACAAGGTCAAGCCAAATATAAGAAACATGATGAATTTGATGACCTAATTTTACCTCAAGCTAAAACTCTTGAAGAAATTAAACATAAAGATAATGTATTATATCGTGATCAATTATTTGAATCTAATGTTCAAAAAGATATGAGAAAATTAGATCTAAGCATTCAAACATTATCTACTGCAACAATCGGCCTAGACGGTATTGTAGGGGATGTTGATCAAGAGAGAACTTATGGTAAACGTGCGGTTGTACAAGATACAATTAGTCGTTCTGAAAAACCTAATTTAGACTTATTACTTGATGAAAAAATATATAAATATGCAAAGGTGGGCCAAAAGTTTGATAGTAATCGCTTATCTGCTGAAGAAGGCAAAGATTACGATAGATATTTAACAGCTATCGAACAAATGTTTGATTCAACAGTTTGTGCCAATACTAATGAATATCGTACAGGTAATAAATTTAATTTAACTTGGTTAGATTTATTCTATATCGACGGAAAACCTATAAAAGAAATGATTCCGAGCTATCAAAAATTAACTGAAATGGATCAAAGAAGAGGATATTCAATTAAAGAAGGAAATTATGGTTGTCATTTATTAATTAAAGCCCTAGTTACTGACCCTAAGAGAATTAATTTTGTACGTTTACACTCAACAGATACTAAATTACAAGTAGAAATTCGTGACGTAAATCCTTTATATGATCAAAATTTATATGTCGAAAGTAATCCTAAAGTTGCTTGGTATAGAAAATTATTTGGTATGGGAGCTGTTGATTTAGCTAAGACTTATAAAAAACAATGGGATATAAGTAAGAGCGATAAATCTAAACTTTATGCAAAAATTAATTCAAATATGTTTACTAAATTAGTAACTAAGAAACCTAAATTAGTTCAAAAATATTCTTCAACTAAATTAAGCAAAGAAAGCTTAAACGTTCAAAAGGAAATGTTACAAGAAAAAGAGAATATGACTCTTAACGAAGCTAAAGAATTTATAAAAGGTCATAAACAAGGTCCTTATGTAAATGATAGTGACGTTGTCGACAACAGAAAACCTTCTAAGGGAAATGAACTTCATTAATCTTGTCCTACATTGTATTGTAGAATATAAGTGTAATTAAAGATGAGGATGTGGATATTATGGAAAAAGAAATACAACTTCACCCAGAAAATAAATATATTAAGTCCGATGTAGCTTTTGATTCTACATTTGTAAAGATTCAAAGAGAAGCTGATTGGTTCAAAGACATTATGTCTGAATATTTGAAGAAAAACAATTTAACCACTATGGCTGTTATAAATGGTAGAAACATAGATGGTCGTGATTTTTCAGACATGATTATTATGCATGCATATTTAGAAAACTTAGATACTAAGACTAAATTTAAGGCGCGTGCACTTGAAATGCTAGACGCATTCTATAATTATGAAAATGATGAAGAATACGAAATGAAAGTCTCAAACGAACTAAAATTGTTATTTGGTTTTGAGGCTAGTGCTAGAGAAAAAATGAAAACTCTAGATTGCAATAATAGTAGCGACTTAGAATATGCCGTAGCAATGAGCCGTTTAACTCAATGTTTTGGTACTAAGAGATCAGAATTTAAAGATATCATCGAAAAGAACTATACTGTTAAAGATTATAGAGAAAACGATAATACTATGTTAAGAACTCATGCATTCTGTTCAACACTTACTAATGAGATTACTACATTTCAAATAGATCTTGAAAAATACAACTATTTCCGTAATTTCTTTGGATCTAAGGGTCCTGTATTTGAGCCAGGTACTAGAATTAAGAGATTGTTTGATTTACAAAATAGTGCAAAAAATTTACATGCAGAAGCTGATGACAAGATCATGTTTGATATCGATACTGAAGAAATTTATAAATATGCACGTTTAATCAAACTTCAAGAAAAAGGTAAGACTACTAAAGAAGAAGACCGTGATATTACAGACTACATGACTGATAGTGTAACTTATTTTTCTTGTTTAACTCCTCCTGGCACTAATGAAAGCCATACAGCTGATAAACTTGGCTTAGCTTGGTGGGATCTAGTATTTGTAAATGGTAAGAGTTTACATGAAATTGCGGGTGCGGATAAATCTAATTACGAATTAAATAGATTATGCCCAAAATTATTTATAGATGCGACTATAAACAAAAATACAATTGTTGATTATGTATGCCTTAACAGCAAAGGTAAAGACGTCGAAGCTATTGTTAAACCTATTTATATTAACCATGATCAAAAGAAATATGAAAAGACTTTTACATTCTTTGAAAAAGTTAAAAATTTCTTTACTGGTAAGTTAATTAAGAATTTAGACGAAAGTCAAAAAGCTTGTCATAATTCAAACAAAGAAGTTCTTAATGAATTTAATAGAGTTATTGTTGGTAAAGTTTCTGATAAGTTTAAAGAAAAAGGATTTAACCTTGTAAACGAACAAAAACTTAGCAAGCAAATCGATGTAAACGAAGTTAAGAATGATATAAATATTAATTTAGATAAGAAAACTGATAAAACATTAGATAATGTAAAAGTTCAATCTAAAGATATAACTAAATAGAAAAGGCCTCTTTTGTGCAATGCAAAAGAGGTTTTGTTCTATAAAAAACGAAAATCGCCTAATATTATTCTATAATTAATATTTGATTTAAAAAACTTGACAAATATATATATATA
>CAVGYR010000031.1:9008-15860 GCA_963633325.1 uncultured Treponema sp. | reverse complement strand
TTTTAGAATCATATGCAATACCAATCAGAAAGACTTTACCTTTATAATTACCTAGAGAATTAACATATTCTTTCTCTTTTATTTGCTTAATCGCATTGTCACATGTATCATCCGCTTTAAGTTCAATGATAAATGGAGTGTGGATATTGTCACAAGGTATAAAGATTAAATCACATCTACCTAGTATTGATAAATCTTCTTTTTTAACATGATAATATTTTCTTGCATAATTGTAAGATATTAAAGTAATAACACCTAATACATCTTCTTTGTTCTTATTGAATGCAGACGCTAGTTCTTTATGATTTTTTTCTATAATTTGGCTTACAAATTCTTCATTCAATTTCATTGTTTCATCGTACAATTTTTGAGAATAAACAATTGGATTGTAAATTTCCTTCCAATTTAAATCATCAATACCATTAATAAATTCTTCTCTAATCTCGTGATTTGGGATATAACATTGTCTAGACTCAAAGTCATATGCTAAGTATCCTAAATGAATAAGAACTGTTAAGGCCGCATCGCAAGAATTAACTTTTGTTAAATCATTATCAAACTTTGAAACTTTCACATCTACATGTTCATTTGCAATAAGTCTTGCAATAACATCTTTAAGTTCACCATTATCATAATTCATATAATTAACAACAGCTTCCCTAGCTGATGTTTGAACCCAATAATCTAATAATTCTCCTGACATGACCGCCTCAACCACTGATTTTGGGTTATATATTTCAACACCATTTAATCTATAACCATCGTACCATTCTTTGAGCAAATTAAAATCTCTATTGTATTTAGCACATAAATCTTTTACTTCGCCTTCAGTAAACCCAATATAAGATTCTAATCCACGAGACCTAAGCATATTATATTCTTTAAACACGTTTAAAGTAGATTGTGTTGAATATCTTCTAATAGGAAGTATGCCTGTCATATATACTAAATCTATACAGCTTGATACATCACTTGATTTAAATAAACTTCTTAAAAACATAATATATTCATCACATAATTTAGTATTAGTATCTTGCTCTCTAAGTACTACATCCCATTCATCTATTAAGAAAATAAAGCGTTCGTTTAATTTATTTTTAATCTCTATTAATGTTTTGGCCAAAAAAGTGCCATCTTCTAAATCAAAATTCAAATCAATTGAGGAAAATTTATCTTTTAAGTCTAAGTAAATAAATTCTTTCAATTTTTTTACAAATTGATATTTATCATTTAGTGATGAATATAAACTTGCCATATCAATCCATATAACATTATGTTTATTTAAATGCTCTTTGTATGTTGAATCGTTAGAAATAGCAAGTTTATCAAATAGTTCTTTTGAGTTTGCACCTTTAGAATAATAAGCATTTAGCATTGATATAGCTAATGTCTTGCCGAATCTACGAGGACGAGTTACACACATGAAAGAATCTACCGAACCAAAAACCTTATTACATTGTTTTATAAGCATGGATTTATCTACATAGATTTCTGACTTAGTATACTTGATAAAATTACTATTATCAATATTTAAATAAAAGGACATACTACCAACTCTTTTCTTTTAATTATTTTAGCATAATTTTACATTATTTTCACCAATTAATGTCATCATTTATAAAGTCAACTTGATAATGTTTCTTTATCTAATTAACATTTATTTTTTATATACTTCTATCTTAGAATAATACTTAGGACAATTTGTATTGTATACAATTCGTTAATAAAAAGCCAAATTATTAAAATTTGACTTTTTAAAAGCTTATTTGATTTTTACTAATTCATCAATATTACGTTTAGTACTATGAAGTCTAGAAGCTTTAACACCATCTAAACGATAACCAAATGGCATAAGTAATACACTATGTTCGTTTTTAGATAAGCTTAAAGCCTCTTCTAACTTTTTATTGTTAAAAAGATTTACCCAACAAGTGTCAACTCCAAGATTAAAAGCTTCTAACATAAAGAAAGTTGCGGCTATAGATACATCTTCAATACCAGAATTAATCGATTTATCTTCTTCATTAACCCACATTTCATCTTCATTATAGGTAAATAGTGCAACGTAAGGTGCATCATACCTGCATGCTGTTAAAGAATCAATAATATCTAGGTCTTCTTTTTTAGAATAAATATAAATTCTAAAAGGTTGCTTGTTTTTTGCAGTAGGAGCTACCATTGCTGCTTCAATAATCTTATCTATAATAGTTTTATCAACTAACTTATTAGAAAAATGTCTAACTGAACATCTATTATATAATACTTCTTCTAAATCCATATATTACCTTTTGGTATTATAGCCATCAGGATTATTCTTTTGCCAGTTCCAAGAGTCTCTTGCCATATCGTCGATATCATAAAGGGCCTTGAATCCTAATTCATCGTAAGCCTTAGTAACTTTAGTATAATTAGCAGTTATGTCTCCACCTCTACGTTCACCAATCTTATAAGGAATAGGTGCTCCGTAAGCTTTTTCAAATGCATGTAGAACATCAAATACGCTAGAACCTTTTCCTGTACCTAGATTGTAAATAACAAGGCCAGAATTTGTTAATAACTTATTTATTGCAAGCACATGTCCACGAGCTAAGTCACAAACGTGAATATAATCTCTTATACATGTACCATCTTTAGTATCGTAATCATTACCAAATATTGTTAATTCTTTTCTCTTTCCAACCATTACTTGTGTAATATATGGGGCTAAGTTATTAGGAATACCGTTAGGATCCTCACCAATTAGACCACTCTTATGAGCACCGATTGGATTGAAATATCTTAAAATTGCAATATTAAAATTATTATCTGCTTTGTATAAGTCTTTTAAGATTTGTTCGATAAATAACTTAGTTGTACCATATGGGTTAGTAGTACCGCCTGTAGGGAATGTTTCATCAACAGGAACACTTACAGGATCCCCATATACTGTAGCACTTGAAGAGAAAATAAAATTATAAACTTTATGTTTTCTCATAACATTTAATACATTGATTGCGCCTGAGATATTATTTTGATAATATTCAAGAGGTTTAACAATTGATTCACCGACTGCTTTTAATCCTGCAAAATTAATAACTACATCAATATGATTATTAGTAAAAACTTGATCAAGAGCTTCAAAGTCTAATATATCTCCTTTAATAAATTCAGGCCTTGTACCTGTAATTTGTTCTATTCTATCAATTACAATTTCATTTGAATTTGATAGATTATCATAAATAATACAGTCATAACCATTGTTAATAAGTTCTACTGTTGTATGTGAGCCAATATAACCTGCTCCACCTAAAACTAATACTTTCATTTAAATCTCCTCTAATGAACTAACGATTTTGTAATCAAAATCTCTTTCTGCAGGCATATTTTCGGCTTGCAAGAAATAAATTCGCTTTAATCCCGCCGCATGGTAAGCATCGATATCAGACATCTTATCTCCTACCGCAACACTCATTTTTAAACTGGCATTAAATTCTTCAATCGCTTTAAGAATCATACCTGGTTTTGGTTTATGACAATCACAATTGTCGCTATCTCTGTGAGGACATACAAACGTTTTATCAATAAACACTTCACGTTTTCTACATTCATCAACCATGTAATAAGTTAAATTTTTAAATTGTTCTAGGGAAAAAAGTCCTTTTGCAATTCCTGATTGATTTGTACAAACAACAATCTTATATCCTTTTTTTTGATATTTTTTACACATTTCAAAAAAACCAGGATTAAATGCAAAATCTTCTTCTTTATATACATCACCGAATTCGGGATTAATCACTCCATCCCTATCTAATATTAATAATTTTTCCATAAATATCCTTTTTAGTAAAAGAAGAAGAAGGAAGAGGATTACTCCTCATCCTTCTCTTCATTTTCATCTTCTAAATCATCTAAGTCGTCGTCATCTTCGTCTTCAACAACTGTTGTTTTAACTGGCTCAGGTTTATGTTCTTCTTTAATATCTTCCTCAGCATATACAGGTTCAACTAGATATGTTTCCTCAACAACTTTCTTCTTGATTAAACCATTTTCAATCATTTGTTCTTCTGTTTGAGGTCCTAAATCTTCTGTGAAATCTACTACAGGACGTTCAAGTTTAAATGGTACAGCTTCAAGTTCTGTATAAGCAGCTTCAAGTAATTCAACTGCATATTTCTTAGAACGATCAGATTTAATACGTAAACGATAAGGTGTACTTGCTAAACTCTTAGTCTTTTCAGAGAAATCTTTTAAATGGTATTTAGTAATATCTAAATAACTAGCTGGTAAATTTAAATATAAATACATTGCTTTGCTAGAAGGGCTCATCTTTAGTACTGCAACTTTAGTTCTTCCTAAAACGATTGTATCTTTTGCAAATGCATGACGTACATTACCTCTCTTATATTTGAAAGGAACATTTAAGATTTCAGAATAAGTATGTTTTAATGAGTCATCTGCTACAATTAATTTAGCTTTAAAGCCACGAGTAATAGTTGTTTTTAAAACTGTTTCATAATGGCTTTTGTCAGTTAAATTTTCTGTTGAAAAGGATTCTTTTCCCCTACTCCCATTAACATGAACATTAGATGCAATATGTTCTTCAAGCTTTTTGTTTAAGGCATCAATTTCTTCATTAGCCTTAGCTAATTCTTCTTTTAACGCTTTAATTTCTTCGCTTTCACTAACTTCTTCTTGATCTTCTTGTGGCTCAATATCTTCAACCGGAGCTTCTTCACAAATTACTGTTTTCTCATCATCTTTTGTTTCTTCTTTAGGATTTATTTCTTCTACAGGAGCTTCCTCGCAAATTACAGTCTTATCTTCGTCTTCTGTCTCTTCATCAGCAGGAGCTTCTTCGATTTCGATTTCATCTTCTTTAGGTTCTTCTTTTTTATCTTCTAAATCAAGATAGAATTCATCATTTCCTACGTGAGAAATAAATGGTCTAAGTGCATAACTTACTACAAGTACTAAGAATGCAAATGCATAAGCACCGATAATAAATTTAGCTAATTCACCTAAATGTTCGAAGTTTTCACTAGGTTTAACAACGTCTTTAGCAAGTAAGCAAGCTAGAACAACACCACAAGCTAATCCTACAATAGCTACGATTAATGGGGCTAAACCTTTTTTAGTCTTAAATGAAGCTAATAAATGTGCAATAACAATAACAGTACATGAGTCAATGATTAAAATCATTACACCCTTATCTGCCCATTTAATGTAATCAGTATAAGATGATACAGTTTCGCTATTAATTAATGACTTAGCACTTAAATAACAAGCTAAAACACCACCAATAATGAATGCAGGAGTTAATAATAATGCAATTTTAGATGCATATTTAGGGTCATCACTTTCTTTCTTGAAAATAATAGAGAACATAACCTTTAAAATGCATACACATGATAAGAAGAATAAATAGCCTAGTAAACCTGATAATACAAAGTAATGGAATACTTTAGAAAAATCAGTAGGAACATTATTTAATCTCTTACTTACATTTAAAATTTCTACAACAGCAACAGCGCCAACGATAATTAATACTTGTAATAAAGCACAATCAATTTTGGTAGATTTTTTCTTAGGACAAGCGCCTAAAGGAATTGCACATAGTAAACAGACAAGTGCAACAACACCAGGTAACCAGAAAGTCTTTAACATTGATTCTGTACTTTCAAGTAACCATACATCGCCTACTTGATACTTAGATACATAAAAGAATGTACCTACGAATGCGGCTAAAAATAACCAAAAGGTATGAATAAATAACAAATTTTTTCTCATATAAACACCTCGTTTTATTTATTATAGCATTTAAAATATTCTTTGTCTTTAATTTTTAAACAAATATTTATAAAATTTTAACTTTTTTTGTTTTCTTTCTCTATAAATTTCAATAAATCATATATATTCACATTTAAATCTACATAATTTGTATAAAATCTAAGCGGAGTTGACGTATAAGCTACCATGCGCTCATGACGAGTCATTTCATCTTTTATATCGCTAATATCTATATCACTCTTAACTAGATTCGATAATTCATCAAAACTTTCCGTATTTTCAAAGTCTGATAATGTACTAGATAAATTAAAACCTTTATTAGTTATTAAATGGTCTTCTAATTTAAGATTAATATCATGCTCAATATAATTCTCTTCACCTTTTATATCAAATTCTTTTGTATATAAAATATTGTCTAAACTAGTACCGATTAAGACTTTAAATTTGCCTGTTGGTACAACAAATTTATTTTTAGTTATAGAATACATTTTAAAATAATCATCTACAGCACTAAAACTTACTTCTTTCTCTTCGTTTAGATCTAAATTTATTTTCTTATAATCTTTAAGACGTATATATTTGTATTCGTCTTCTACAAATAAAAATATTGTATCTTTTCCTGCTTTAAAATTATTTTTAATCTTAAAACTAATTACATTATTATCATATTTAAATGAATGATATGTATTCTTGTTATAGCTCAGCCCGTAACCAAACGCATATTTAGGTTTAATCCCTTTATAGTAATAATAAGGATATCCGACAAATACACCTTCACTATATCTATTATTTTTGTCTAAAACAGGATAATTATCTTTTAAATATGTATCATTCAAACTATTTACAAATGTTTCGGCTAGTCTACCACTTGGGTTATATGCGCCGTAAAGAATTTTATAAATTGCCTTTCCTGACATTCCACCTGCTAAATATGAATATATAAGTCCTTTAATATTTTTATCATATGATGTTATAGTTTGGCTACCGGCACAAACAACGACAATGACGTTCTTATTAACCACAGAAATATCATTTATAAAATCTACATAAGATGGTGGTAAATCAAGTGTCTCTTTATCGAAGCCT
>CAVGYR010000031.1:0-8998 GCA_963633325.1 uncultured Treponema sp. | reverse complement strand
GCCTTCGCTCTCTAAATTTTCTGGTAAACCTGCAAATATAACAACTTTTGAATAATCTTTTGCACTTTCTAATGCATTAGACGCATCTGTTAAATTGCCTTTAACATCAAACGATTCGATATAATCATAATTTACATTATATTTTTCAAATGCATCAAACGGAGTAACACGTACTATCGGATTAACTTTACTTGATCCTGAGCCTTGAAACCTATCATTTTTAAAGAATCCACCAAGGACTAGAACTTTTTCTTTCTTCTTTAACGGTAAGATATAATCTTCATTTTTAAGTAAAACTATCGATTCTAATGCGGCGCGTAAGGAAACCTTTTTAGCATAGTCATAATTGAATTCTTTAGTTTTCTTTTCCTTTAATAAAAATTTAAGAACCGGTTTACAAGCGTTATCGATTTGGTCAACTGAAATTTGACCTTTTTTATATTGTTCATAAATATATTCGTTTCTTCTCTTATCTACACCTGGCATTTCTAAATTAAGACCATTTTTTAAACTTAAAATAGGATCATTTCTTGAGCCCCAATCTGATATAAAGAAACCTTTAAAGCCAAGTTCATTTCGAATTAAACCTTGCATAATTTCTTTATTTTCAGTCGCATATATTCCGTTTATTAAATTATATGAAGTCATTACTGCACTGGGGTTAGCTCGTAATGCATATTCAAATGGTAAAAAATACACTTCCCTAAATGTACGCGTATCAACTATTGAATTAGATAAAAATCTAAATGTTTCTTGATTATTAAGTGCGACGTGTTTTATAGTTGCGCCGATACCACTACTCTCAACACCTTTTACAAAATTATATCCCATACGTCCTGACACAAGAGGGTCTTCTGAGAAATATTCGAAATTTCTTCCACCGCGAGGATCTCTTTTGATATTTAAGCCAGGTGCTAATAAAAGAGATACGTTTAATTTGTTAGCTTCAAGTCCTATTTGTCTTCCCACTAATGATATTAATTTATCATCAAATGAATTTGCAAGAGTTGATAAACTAGGATAAGAAAAAGAAGGGATTGAATCTTCTATAAAGAATTTATCTAAATCATGATTTTGAAGTCTCACTCCATGTGGACCGTCAGTAATAATTTTTTGTTTAAATTTATCATCTAATGTTTGTGTTAGCCAATACCCAGCACCAAAAGTTAATTTAATCTTATCTTTTACGCTTAGTGATTTTAATATTTTTTCTAATTTTCCCATCTAATCTCACTAACCCCTTTCTTTACAACATCCTTGTGTTTTTCAATTAAATAAAGAAGGCCTGATAATGCATCTTCTAAAACATCTTTATCATCTCGAATTAAAGAATTGAAAGAATCAAGAGAACCTGTGTAATTATATTTAGTTTGAGCGTAGAAGTCTTGTCCTAGGGGATAAAATTTTGTATTATTTGCGTCATGACACACACCAAGTAATTCCATTTGGCAAATAATATATTCTCCTTCTTTTGCCATTTTACATAAAATATAGGCTAGATAAGGCTTAATTTCTTCGATTTCACATATGAATTGAAAAGTACGATATTGTTTATTAGTAAAATCAAATTTCTCTTTAAATTCTTCCATAATATTACCTCTTTTTAAACTTAATATATGTTTTTATTATACAACTGTTTTCGCTGATATTAAAGAAATAAAAACACTACATATTAAACGAAATGTCTATAAAAAGAAAAGAGGCACCTTAGTGTCTCTCATCTAAAGATTAAATTTAAAAGGTTTTAAGGGAAATATAATTTTCCTTTTAAACTTAACATAACAAATATAATTAACATTTTAATTCTAGGCCGTAACTAGTCAAGAAATGTATACTAATTTGTTTTATATAAATATAAGCTAAGCTTAGATTTATCTAATTATAAAAATTCTTCACTATCGTAAGCATTCTTTAATATTTCAATCATATCACTTACAACAGGAACACGAGGGTTAGCAGGTGAACATTGATCTTCATAAGCAAGATAAGCTATTTCTTCTATGTGAGAATAGAATTCTTCTTTATCAATGCCTTGGCTTTTTAAATTCATCTTAATACCAATTGATTTTCCTAACTCTCCACAAGCTTTTGCATAAGCTTCAACGCCCTCTTCTACAGTATTAACTTTCAAGCCAATAGTTTCTGCTAATTCAAAATATTTTTCATCAGCTTTGTAATAATTATATTTAGGCCATGTAGATAATTTAGTAGGTTTTGTACCATTATATCTAATTACGTGAGGTAATAAGATTGCAATAAGCCTGCCATGAGGGATATGATAATAAGCACCAAGTTTATGAGCTAGAGAGTGATTAATACCTAAGAATGCATTCGCAAAAGCCATACCAGCTAAGCAAGACGCATTATGCATTTTTTCACGTGCTTCAGGATCAAATTTACCTGAATCATAACTTCTCTTTAAATATTTAAATACAGTTTTAATTGCTTGAAGTGCAAGACCATCAGTATAATCATTAGCCATTGTTGAGACGAAAGCTTCAGTTGCATGTGTTAATACATCCATTCCTGTATCAGCTGTAACTGATCTAGGTAAAGTCATTGTAAATTCAGGGTCGATAATTGCAATAGTAGGAGTAAGAGAATAATCTGTTAATGGATATTTTTTATTATTCTTTTTATCACTAATTACCGCAAATGGTGTAACTTCACTACCAGTACCACTAGTTGTAGGGATACATACTAATTTAGCCTTCTTACCTAGTTCAGGATATCTAAACGCACGTTTTCTAATATCCATAAATTTTTGTTTCAAATCATTGAAATCAACTTCAGGATGTTCATAGAATAACCACATACCTTTAGCTGCATCAATAGGTGAACCACCACCTAGGGCAATAATAGTATCAGGATTGAATGAATTCATAAGTGCAACGCCCTTATAAACTGTTTCAATATCAGGATCACTTTCAACATCGCAGAATAATTCATATTGAACTGATTTATCACGTAATTTAAATTGGTCAGTTACTTTATCAACATAACCTAAATCTACCATTGATCTATCTGTTACAATGATTACTCTATGCATTTCTTTCATTTGGTGTAAATATTCAATTGAATTTCTCTCAAAATAAATCTTTGAAGGAACTTTAAACCATTGCATATTGTTTCTCCTCTTACCAATCTTTTTATAATTTAATAAATTACAAGCAGATACATTGTCACCAACAGAATTGTGTCCATAAGAACCACATCCTAATGTAAACGAAGGAATTAATGAGTTATAAATATTACCAATACCGCCAAATGTTGAAGGAGAATTCCAAATAATTCTTAGAGTAGGAATTAATAGGCCAAATTCTTTTGCAATAGTTTCATCTTCAGTATGAATAGCAGCTGTATGTCCTAAGCCATGGAATTCAACCATTTGTTTAGATTTTGCAAATCCTTCTTCTTTTCCACTAACTTTATACATCGCAAGTACAGGAGATAATTTCTCACGGCTCATAGGTTCGTCTTCACCTACAGTAGAGCACTTTACAACTAGGATATTAGTCTTTTTTGGAACTTCAAATCCACTTTCGTGAGCTATAAAATATGCACTCTTACCTGCAATCTTACCATTTAGTGTTGCATTCTTATATTCTTCTTTATTTGATACACCAAACATGTATTTAATAAGTTTATTCTTTTCTTCTTCACTACATACGTATACGCCGTAACTTAAAAGTTCTTTTAAAACTTCGTCATATATTTCTTCATCAACTAAAATTGCGGATTCAGAAGCACAAATCATACCATTATCAAATGATTTAGACATCACTACATCATTTACTGCTTGTTTAACATTGCACGATTTTTCTAAATATGATGGTACGTTACCAGCACCCACGCCTAAAGCTGGTTTTCCACAAGAATATGCGGCTTTAACCATCGCATTACCACCTGTAGCTAAAATTGTAGCTACACCGTCATGATTCATAAGAGCAGAAGTTGCGTCCATAGAAGGATGTTCAATCCATTGAATACAGTTTTCAGGTGCACCTGCAGCTATAGCCGCATCACGTACAATCTTAGCAGCTTCAATTGAGCATTTTAAAGCTAGAGGGTGGAATGAGAAAATAACAGGGTTTCTAGTCTTTAAACAAATTAACGATTTAAAAATTGCAGTCGAAGTAGGGTTAGTTACAGGAGTAATAGCACATACAACACCTACAGGACAAGCAATAGTCGTAATACCTGTTACGCTATCTTCGCTAACTACACCAACAGTTTTAAGCGGCCTAATGTTATTTACAACATATTCGCATGCGAAAAGGTTTTTTGTAGCTTTATCTTCAAATACGCCTCTGCCTGTTTCTTCAAGGGCAAGACGGGCTAAATAACCATGTTGGTCAAGCGCCGCAACACTAGCTTTAGCTACAATATAATCTATTTGTTCTTGGCTAAAATTTTCATATTCTTCTAAACAAGCTTCGGCTTTCTTAACCGCTTCATTAACTTCTTTAATACCTAAATCTTTTATATCATCCATAAAAACACTCCTTTTAATCAAAAATTAAGCATGTAAACCGCTTACATAGTAAATCTATTATAAATCATACTATCTTTTTTATCAACATGAATTATAAATATGTCGTTTTTTAAGTAAGACTATAATAATCTTATTATATATTTATCGACAATTTTAATTGATATGATTGTACAAACGAAACCAAGTAATAACCCACCTAAACAATCTGTAAAGTAATGAACAGAAAAATAAATTCTAGTAAACCCCATCAAAATAGGGATTAAAAGAAAAACAAAACTATACTTCTTATTCATTTTAAAAAATAAAACAAAACCTGTCACACTAGCAGCTGTTGTATGTCCAGATGGGAATGAATATGATTTGTCAGTCAAACCGCCTGTATATAGCCAAAAATTATAATAATCACTTGTATTATCTAAATATGGTCTATCTCGCCTTACAACACATTTTATAATGAAACAAATTACAATTGATAAAATTAAAGCCAAGCCTAAATATATCGCTTTATGTCTACTTCTTTTAAAAATTAAAAGTAAAATGGTTAAAATAATAAAAACAAGGCCATAATTTCCTAGACTCGTTAAAAATTTAAAAAATGGAGTGAAGCACCCATTAGTATTTACTGCAAAATTATGGATTATATTTGCAAAATAAAAATCGATATTTTTAATCATTTTAAAATCCTCATTATGAACATTATATGAAAATGTATGTAAAAAGTCTAGCAAAAAAGAACAACGATTTCTCATTGTTCCTTTAAATATTAAATTCTATTTGTTTCTTTTAACAAAGATTCAAAACAGTCAATGTCATCTTCGATTTGTTTAATACTTGTTAACCAGAATTCTTTCTTAGTGATATCGATACCCATTGTTTTTGCGACGTCTTCAACATCCATCTTGCAAGTATTTCTTAACATTTCATCGTAGTTCTTAACAAATTCTTCTTTATTTTCAAGATATTTAGCATATAAGCCTCTTGCATATAACATACCAAATGCATATGGCCAGTTATAGAAGTTAAGTCCAGCACTATAATAATGTCCTTTACATAACCACATGTAAGGATGTCTATATTTCTTATCAAGTCCGTCACCATATGACTCATCTTGACTTTGTAACATCATTTCTTTCATATCGTTAGCACTTAATGGTGTTTCAAGAGGAGTGTTTACAACCTTCGATTCAAATAAGTAACGGCATAAAATATCAACTACTACTTGAGTATCTTCACATAAAGAATATTCAATAAGTGTTAATTTATCGTTAGGATCAGTGAAATCATCTAACATCTTTTTAGTCATTAATATTTGAGCGAATGTAGAAGCTGTTTCAGCTAATTGCATAGGGTGTTCCCAAGATAGAGGACGGTTGAAACTCATAACATAGCCATGATATGCATGACCTAATTCATGAGCTAATGTTTGAACATCAGATAATGAACCTGTGAAGTTAGTTAGTACACGAGCCTCGTGATATGTAGGTGAATATGAGCAGAATGCACCACCTACTTTACCATCATATGGTAAATAATCAATCCAGTTATTATCAAATGCACGGCGAGCACTAGCTTGCATTTCGCTTGAGAACGAACCATATACATCAAGAACACATTGTTGTGCTTCTTCAATAGTATAAGTCTTTGTTAAAGAACCCATTGGTGCAAATAAATCATAGAAAGGAAGACCATTCTTATGTCCCATAGCTTTTGCTTTTAGTTTGAAATAAGTTCTTAACTTAGGTAATTCATCAGTGATAGCACTGATAAGTGCGTTAAGAGTCTTTTTCTTCATATGACTCTTCTTACAAGTCATATCAATAACCGACTTATAGCCTCTTAAACTTGATTCAATATTAGCTTGACGCTTGATATTGTTTAGCGCCATTGCGACTGAATCCTCGATTTGCGCATATGACTTAATTTCTGCATCATAACAATTCTTTCTAACACTTAGATCATTAGAATAAGCTAAATTTCTAACCTCAGCTAGTGGCATAGTCTTATTAAAACCTTTAACTTTAATCTTTAGATTTGAAGTCAATTTAGATTGTAATTCTGACCATGCTTGACCTGAGATTTGATCGTATTTAGCCATAATTAATTCTTCTTTATCTGACAAATTATGCTTGCTAGCCTTTTTGTCATTTTCTAGATTCCACTTATATTCGTTTAAGAATTCAGACTTTTTGCATGCTTCTTCTACGTCTACTTTTTTGATAAACTTAGAATATTTTACAGAAGGTCCGACTAAATTTTGTAGTTTTGCAAATAATTTTGATAATTCCTCATTAGCACGTGCGTCATTAACATTAGTTGAAGTTTGAAGAGACGCAAATTGTGCTAAAGTCTCTTCTACTTTAACTAATTCTTCTTCAAGCGATAAATAATTTTCAAGTGATTTAACGTCATTGTCATGACTTAAATTGTTTGCAGCCTCATTTATTTTTTCAATTAAAGAATCTAATTTCTTAACATCATTTTGATATTTTTCACAGTCAAATGATTCATATAGTTTAGATAAATCCCATTTTTCAGTACTCATATAATAATCTCCTTTTTCATTAACAATATTTTATATTAGTTAATAAAAAAAATAAATAAAAATGCTTAAATATTTAAGCATTTTGTTTCATATCATTATTTTTATCATCGCCGAGTTTAATTGTGATTGAACGAATGATATTTACTATTACTGCAACTACATTAAATATAAAGCCAACGTATGACTTAATATGTAAACTAAATAATGCCCATAATAAGCAAGAAATTAAGAAAGTTAGACGTAAATAAAACATTGGTATATCTTTTTTTAGTGTTACTACGTTATATACCGAAGTTCCGATAACAGGAAGGGAAGAGAAAACAACTTCTATTGCCATCTTTTTAACAAGTTCGTCGTGACCAAGCGTTTCTTTTAATGTATTATATGTTGTATTTGAAGAGATATAAACTCCTACAAAACCTAAAACAAATGTAAGTAAAGCAAATATAATTGAAGTGGTTTTAGTTTGTTCATCAAAGAAAATAAAGATATCCATGATTAATGTAACTATATTTAACATTAGTCCTGCATATCCTTTTAACATGAAATATGCACATCCTGAAAATATTTGGTTTAATCCTTGGCAAAATATGATCTTTTTCTTCTTTTTAAATACCATACTTAAAACGACCAAAAATAAACCAATACCATTAATTATGTTTGCGATTAAAGTAATAATTTGATCCTCAGTCATATTATTTTAAACTCTCCTTCATATTATCTAAATCATAAGGCAATTTTGCATAAAGTTCAATAAGTTTACCATTAATATCTTTAAATTTAACATAATAAGAATGAAGAGCTGGTCTATCTATATATTTTAGTGAGCCGCCGTACATTGTATCCCCGCAAAGAGGGTGTCCAACGGAAGCCATATGTACTCTTATTTGATGCGTTCTACCTGTTTTTAGGCTTAATCTTACAAGTGAATATTTTTTGCCTGATTTAATAACACTAACATTCGTTATGGCTTCTTTACCGGTTTCACTTATTCTATATTTATTATTAACATGTCTATCTCGCCCGATAGGTTTGTTAATGATAAGATCTTTCAAGACCGTTCCTTCTACAAAGGCTAGATAATCTCTATGGAGTGCTCTTGTATCAATTAAATAATCTAAATAAGCCTCAGTTAGAGGATCTTTTGCAAAAATCATAAGGCCTGTCGTATCTTTATCTAAGCGATGAATATATCTTACAGGAATATCTAAATTTTTGCATTTATAATAATATGCGACTGCATTCGATAATGTATTAGATACATTTAAAGCACCGTCTGAATGAATTAAAATATTACGAGGTTTGTTAAGAATAAGTAAGTAGTCATCCTCATAAATGATATTAATCTTCTTTTTTAAAAGAGGAATATCTAACTGTTTATCGTCAATTAGAGTTAAGATATCATCTTTGTGTAATAAAGTATTTACACTTTGAGGGCATTTATTTATTAAAATATTACCTTTTTCTTTGTAATATTTTATTTTTTCTTTACCTAAATGAAAAGAAGAAAGGAAATCTAAAACGCTTTTCCCTTCTTCATAAATCTTATACGAATAAGTACTCATCTAGCCCTTTAAGCCTTCTGCTTGTCGTTGCATATTTTCAACAACGATATCATAGATTTCGCCTTTTGTAGTCGCATATTCAAGTACTTCCCAAGGTTTGTTTGTATGGAAATGAATTTTAATTAATGTATCGTCTCCTACTACTAAAAGACAATCTCCTTCAAAATGATCAGTAATATAATCATTGATTTCATCTTCATCAAGATTTTCGCCAGCTATTAACATTTGAGTATCAAATTTATATTCTAATTGTGCCATGATTTTCTCCTTTAATAATATTTATAAGTGTAAATATTATATCATTATTTATTTTATTCGCAACTAAAACGCTTTACAAATGATTTTAAATTTTAAAATTCTTAAACTTCTAGAAATATAAAATAATAAATGTTATAA
>CAVGYR010000030.1:0-16473 GCA_963633325.1 uncultured Treponema sp. | reverse complement strand
TTAATCTCTTATGAGTTCTTCTTTCGAATTGTTCACGTGAATCTTTGTTTACGTGAGGTGAACGTAAGATTGTGAAAATTTCCTTATCAGTAGGAAGAGGAATTGGACCATTAACAGTGCATCCTGCTTTCTTAACTGTTTCAACAATCTTTTGTGCAGATTGATCTAATAATCTGTGATCATAAGACTTTAAACGAATTCTAATTTTTTCTTTTGCCATTTTAAATAATCTCCTTTCGCCTATAATCATGTATAGACTTGCTCCATGGAAAAACCCCATACACTGTATGACAACGCTTTTCGGTGTATCGGCAACCTTCCACTTCACAGCCAAAGCTCTTTCATCCATGAGCTTGTTTATTCTATCATATCGAAATTGCAATTGCAAGCACTTTTTGTAAATTTTTATTTTTATAAACTAAAACAAAAAGAACTAGAAATTCTAGTTCTCCATTTTAAAATATTCAATTATAGATTTTTCAATTAATTTAGCATTTGCAGCTGATACAGAGAAATTTCTAATTCCAGCATCTAATAGTCTATTAGTAACTTCTTTAACTCCAGCAAGTTCTCCGCACATTGAAAGTTCAATATTATATTTCTTAGTATGTTCTACTACTTTTTTAATAACTACAACTAAATCATCAATATAAGTATTATAGTCAGATATATTTTGTCTATCGATACCATATAGTTCGTGAGTTAAATCATTAGTACCTAAAGAAAAGAAATCAACATCTTTAAAATCATCAAGATTTTTAATAGCTTCTTTTGTTTCTAACATCATGCCTACTTTAAGATAGCTATTTGATCCTACTTCTTTCTTATATTTAAATACTAAATCTCTTAAATATGCAAATTCTTCATAAGTTTCGATCATCGGAAACATAATCTTCATATTGCCAAATTTGTTAGCTCTAATTAAAGCCTTAACTTGGTTTTTAAATAATTCAGGATAATTTTTATAATTAGTTACGCCTTTCTTACTAGCTTTTATATAAGAAAGTTGTTTATCGTCACCAATATCAAAAGTTCTAAATGTTATAGGACGTTGTTTAAGTTCTAGAACTGCATCTTTATAAATCTCATATTGTTCGTCTTCAGTCATTTCCCTGTCCTTATTCATGAAAATAACTTCAGTTCTATATAAGCCAACACCGTACAACTTATATTTTCTAATTTTATAAAGTTCGTCATTATGACTTACGTTCCCTAGTATTTTTACCCCAACGCTTGAGAAATCTCTAATACGAACACGTTGTGACATGTCCTTTTTAAAATTAACATAAGTTTGTAAAAATTCTTCATCGCACTCTGTATATACTTTCTTAACTCTTGTATCAATAACGATATCTGATTCATCTTTGAAATCTAAATCATCACATAATACAAAAGGAATCTCACGAGCCTTACAAAGAATTGCGCCGTGGCTTGTAGTCCCGCCTTTACGGGCAATAACACCTGCGCAAGTATTTCTAAATTCAGATAAGAAAGAAGGATACAATTCATCACATACAATAATTACTTTATCATGTTCAATTTGTTCAATATAATCATTATTAAGGCGTTGTAATACGCGGCGACGAATATCTTTAAAATCAAGATTACGTTCTTCAAGATAGAAAGATTTAGCTTCTTCAAACTTTTTGATATATGATTGGATAACTTTATCAAATGCATAAGAGGCATCTATTTTATTAGTATCAATCTCATTATAAACTTCTCGCTTTAATTGAGGGTCACCTAAAATCATTTTGTGAACAGTTAAAAATTCTTCGTTTTGTGCATCCGAAATATTATCTAAGTCGTTAATTGCGGCTTCTACTGCCCCGTCAAATCTTTCTTTTTCTTTAGCGGTATCACTGATATGTCTTTTAGACACAAATAAACTATCGTTTTTAATCTTTAAAACTTTACCGTAGGCAATACCTTCTGCTATTACGCTAACATTAATTTCTTTCATAAAAGCCTCATTATTCTTCTATTTTTTTATTGAACACAAGAAATTTTCTTCCCAAATAATTAATAATTAAAACTATTAAAGTCATTAAACACTTAAAGAACAATTGATAAAAATCAAAAGTAAATAAGCCAAACACTGAAAGAATAAGTGTATTATACAAAGGTTTAGCAAGCATAATACCTACTTCAGTAAGAAGAAGACCAAATACTGATAGAACTACAAATTTAACAAATACAATTTTATTTTTCATATCGTTATCAGTAACACTTTTATATACAAACTTTTGTAAGAACCAGTTTGTGAAAAGTCCGGCTAAGAAACCTAATAATGTAGATATAATTAATTTCGGATTTTCATCAATATTTTTAAGAATCACAAGTTTAAATACATAGAAAACTATATAATCAACGATAGTAGCTAAGCCACCTACTAACAAGAATCTTATTATTTCTAGAAATAATTCTTTTTTACTCTGCTTCAATGTTAGTGTCCTCGCAAATATATACATCTCTTTGTCTAGCTTGGCTACGAACTTCGTACATTAACTTCATTAGATATTTAGCAATAACCGCTATACTTATAACAGCTAAATCAATTCTTATAGCTGTAAAATCCCATGCATGAATATTATGAAGTTTTGAAACTTCAACAATTTGATATATTAAATCAACTCCAAAGACAATAGACCAAATAAGAATAAAGAGAGACGGAATTAAGGTATAAAAATTAGAGAATTCTTTAATACCCGTAAATGCGTATTTTAGAAGTTTTCTAAATCCCCACTTAGTTTCACCAGCGCTTCTTCCTACATAATCAAACTCAATAGTTGTAGTTTTAAAGCCAACATAGTGGTATATACCTTTTGTAAAACGAGATTCATCTTTAATACGTAAGAAGGCATCAATTACTTTCTTATCTAAAAGGCAGAAATCTCTAGCGCCGTCTTTCATTTGTTTGTCTTTAGTAAAGAAAGCATAAACTTTATAGAAAGATAATGAACAAATTTTAGAGAAAAGTTTAGCACCTTTTCTATTCTTTTGCTTAGCATAAATTAAATTATATCCTTCTTCGTGACGCTCTATAAATTCTGGGATTAAGCTTGGTGGATCTTGAAGGTCTACATCCATTATTATTGCCGCATCGCTCTTTAAAATTTTTGCGTGCTCTAACCCCGCATACATAGCGCTTTCTTTACCGAAGTTTCGAGAAAACGACACATATTTGATGCGAGAATCTTTACTAGCTAAATCTTTCATGATTTTTAAGCTAGAATCACGAGAACCATCATCAACAAAAATTATATTAAATTCATAATTTGGATAATCAATATATTTAACAACCTCATTATAATAAATTTCGATTGTAGCTTCTTCGTTATAACAAGGAACTATTATTGATATTCTCTTCATAAGCAATCACCAATCTTCTTTTTTGTTTCATAAAGTAAGCCTAAACTTACAATACTAAAATAGATTATAACACCAATCTCATTTAATTTTAAGCCCTGATCCATACCTTTAGGATTAAATCTTAACGTTACATCTACTTTATCAACACCTTCAGGAACAATTACTCCTAAGAAACCACCATTAATATTTACTGTTTTATAGCCTAAATTATTATTAACTATTTCCCAATCTGATGAATATGTATAAGCAGTTTTAATAACTTTAGATTTTGAGTCGTTATCAAATTTAATCTTCATAAAATTAGAATCAAGTGAATAACTTCTGTTTGTATATTTTGCTTGAGTTTCAATAAAATCATCATATATAGTATTATCATAACCATACAAGGTAACACCACTAGTATTAGATTCAGCTTTGTAACGCATATAGAATGTATCAGGCGCACTTTGACTTGTATATCCTAAATCTTTAATGTAAGAAACATTATAATGGAATGGATTTAAAATCAAACGGTCAGTCGAATCACAATCATTTGACGAGAAATACATCCAATATCTTTCACTATTTACATCAAGAGTAGTGATATTAGAATCATATGCATAAGCATAAATTTGATCGTGGTCAAATATCTTCTTTTGGTTTTCACTTAAAGAACTCAAATCATAAATGAAATATTTAGAATTTGTGTTTTTACTTGAACTAGATAGAGAAACTGAATCAACATTATATTGTTTGTGTAATTTTTTAAAAGCTTCTTCTTTATTACAAGTAATAAGACCATTATCATATAATAACTTGAAAGATTCTAGATATGATTTCTCTGTTGTATCACACTTATCAAGTAAATATTCGTAGTTAGAAATTAGATAATCAAGAGTTGTACTGCTTGAGCAAACAGAAGTTCCTAAAGATGCATATCCGTAATTAAGTAAAGAAATATCTTTCATAAATGTTGAAGAATACTCTGCATAATTAGATGATCCATAATAAACTGAATCGTAGACAATAAAGTTAGGCATAGACGTAGCTTCGTAGTAAGACGCATATGAATAGTCATCATATTTTTTGTAATATTTATCAGAAAGAACAACAGGTCTTGTGACTACTTTTTGATCTAATAAAGTATCACTTGTAATACTTTGATTATTTGTAATTACATATTTGTTATTATATTGGGGGCCGTTTAATAATGAATAACCATATATAGATCTGCGAGACCATGATGTGGTATAAATTTCGTTGATTTCATTCATGTATCTATTAAGCGGAGTATTATAGAATGACTGGAAGAAATTAGTACAGTTAACATTTAAAAGTGCTACATTATTGTTAGCTAAGCACTTCTTGTTAGTATACAAATTAATTCTATATCCATCACTAAAATTATAATTACTAACACTTCTTAAATATTTTACTTGTTTACTAGAACTTTCATATTCATTTTCGCAAGAGCGCGAACCGATCGAAATTACAGTAATAACTATACTAAATATCAATTCACACAAAACAACAACAGGAATTAATTTTATATAATAAGTCTTATATTTTCTTAAATCTTTTATGCATATTGGTAACAAAATAATCACTAAATATATAGCAATGAATACCAATGTAGGAATTAAGATTCCTAAGAAGAAATAATCAGATGTAGAATCCTTATCGTAGTGAATGAAATAATCCGGATTTTTAATTAATACAAATAAAACTAACGCAAACGCAATAACTAATGAAATTAGAGGTAATAAGACATTAATGATTGTTTTAAATTTACTGTTTTTTGTCTCAAAGATTTTAAAATTAGTTACATCCATTGTATGAGCTGCAGTTAGTAAATTAAACATGTAAGGAATAAAGAACCAACGTACATAAGCTACCTTTTGTGCTGTAAAAATCATCGAGAAAAGAGGGATCAAAAACATTACATTAAGAACGATTGTATAAAAACGTAATATGTTAGATTTCTTATCGCCTAAAGTTAATGATTTAATTAAATATATGTAAAGTCCAAGTGTCATATAGAACGTTGCATGTTCTCTTACATAATCCCCTGCCTCTACTAACATGAAGACATGCGGATTATTAGGAATATAGAAATTCATTAGTTGTGTAAAATAGTGTCTAAGTGAGATTACATAACTTTGTGTATCACTATTCCATCGTGTAAAATAAAATAATTTATCATAATTGTTATTTGTTCTACTTGTTTCGTTTAATATATAAAGAGCACTTGGTAACAGAACTGCCGCACTTATAAATACGCCAAGTATTATGAGAGAGAGAAAAGAAACAAATTGAATTAATGTCTTCTTATTTAAAAATAAGTACTCGTGACTCAATGTATTAGCTCTGTATAAATAATATATAGCCATAAATGCAAGTAACATATAAGCTAAATAATAATCAAATAAAACAAGAACTATTACAAAGATAGGAATTAAATATGTACTTAAATACTTAGTCTTCTCTTCTAAGAACATATCAGTTATAAGCATTGCTAGTGGAACATAGAAAATAATTCCTAAATAAACAGGGAATACAAAATAAGCATGCATAAGTCCTGTTAAAGAATAAACAAGAGCTGTTACAAAACAAACTAAAGGTCTTACTTTATGCCTTTTTAAAACATAGAATAATAAATAAGAACCTGTAAATATTTTTAATAATAATGTAACAAAATACGCTCTATATACGCCTAAAATAAAGCTTAAAAAGAAAGCTAATACTAAAAAAATATCAATAGGAATATAATATGTGCCACTAAAGAATGATGTACCGCCAAAAAGGGCAGTATCGTATATTGATAAAGTACCTGTTTTAATCTTTTCAAAGAATCCTGCAATATAAGGATAATATTGGATTACATCATCTGTATTACAGTTATAAAAAGTATTATAAAATTTAGGTACTAATATAAGCACAAGGCCAAAGATAATGGTAGATATAATTAATAATAAAAATGAGTTTTTGTATTTAATTGTAGATTCTTTAAAAAAAGTTTTTGTTTTTGTGAAGGTATTTTTACAAATAGTTTTAAATTTATTTTCTTTATTCATAAAACACCTCTCTATTTTAAATAGGTTTTATATGCAATATCATCTAAAGTTTCATAATCATATGTTTCGTCCGCTTCCACACCTAAATCCTCTACTTTTTTATCATAATAGAAATCTTTAGATACCACATAATAAGCATGATTTGTAATTCTATCTAATTTGTTTTTAATGCCTAACTTTTCAAATAAAGTTTGAAATTTAAGTGATCTACTAGTCTCATAAGTTTTAATTAATAAAACCTTATCTTTTAATAAATCATTCATTAAAAGTTCAAGGGGAATAGTATAATCAGAAAATTCTAGAATTTTAAAGCCCTTATATTTATCACTCAATTTAGTGAAATATTGAGGCAAATAAGAATCGGATAGGTTTAAATACAATTCTGTGAATTTATCATCAATAGAATTATAAAAAGATCTAAGAATTGATTTAATTTGTTTGATTGCATCTTTTGTACATACCTCTTCATGATTTTTAAATGCATAAAGGTGACTAGATAACAAAAACAAGTCTTCTTCTAGATGAAGATTTGTAACACTTACACGGATTAAAGTATTTGTACCTACATATTGAACTAAATCACTTATAAACATAATTAATAAAACCTCATAGTAGGTTTATTATACCATACTTTATATGTATATTCTTTCTAAAAAAAGAAAAGACTGCATTTCTGCAGCCAATTCTATTAAATTAATTCACAGTAAGGAGCAACACCTGTTGTATCACTTGTACCAACGAACTTCCATACGGAATTTTCGCTAGTTACAAATCCAGCTCTTTCCCAGAATGCTTTTGTCTTAATTTGATCAAAGAATTCATCACAGTTAGAATTTACTTCACCATGATATTCTTCGTAAGGACCGAAGTTTCCACCAAGGTTACATAAACCTTCAACGTAAGTAAATCTACCAATAACTGGTGAATTATTCTTTTGACCGATTGCTGTTGAAGTCTTATCAAGAATAGTATCTTTTAATCTTAATTGACAATCAGATACGTTATATCTAACGGTGATATGACCGCTTGAAGAATCGATTGAACCTACGATACCACCTGAATATGTATAGTTAGTGTCAACAACACCTGTGAAATAGCAGTGGTCAACACTCATAACATAAGAATCAAATTCATTCTTGTTACGGCCGATAATGCCACCAACGTAACCACTATCTTTATGGTCGCCGATATAAGCATTTACATAACAGTTAGAAACGTATAATTCTACCTTAGACTTATCAGTACCTTTTTGTACATTACCAACGATACCGCCGATATACTTAGAGCCACCAATCCAGCCTTCTTTCATAGGGTTAACTAGAGAAACTTGAGAAATGTAGTTAATGTCACCAATAACTTGACCAACTAAAGCAGCTACTCCAGATTTACCAGTTACTTTAATATTAGTTAATTTAACATTATGGATATAACCACCATTCATTTGGCCAATAATACCAGTACATTGTTCACTACTACTAGTACCTGTAATAGTTATTGAATCAAAGTTGACATTCATAATAGTACCACCAGCTAAGCTGTAGAAAATGTTGCTAGCTTTAGCAGTTTCACTATTAATAGTAATATTCTTTACAGTATGTCCTTGACCATTTAATAAACCAGTGAATGAAGCAGTGTTCTTAGTAAAGTCATATTTACTTTCAGTATTTATAAAATCAAGATCCTTAGTTAAAAGGTAAATTGTACTTGAAGAAACGGGTGTTTTACCAGTAACTAAATCGAAGAATTCTTCTTCAGAACTAATTGTTTGTGTACTAACTTTTGTAGTATAAACTTGAGAACAAATCTTCTTATCAGGTTGGCTAGTTCTATTTGTAACAACTAAATGAACATAGTATTCACTAGTGTTGTTGTTAGGTGCAATACCATATGCAAATTCATCAGAGATATCTACTTTTGTACCATTAGAAACTACAGTTTCAACAGTCTCAGTAGCATTTTCACTAGTTAATAAATACATATAACCATAAGTTGCATTGAATGCAGCACTTACTTTAGCACCGTCTCTACTAGCATTAACCATGAAGTCTACGCCATTAGTTTGAGTAATTGAATAAGTACTTGCAAGAGTAGCATCGCTAGATAAATCGATAGGTGCAGTTTCACTTAATACATATACTAGATAACTTCCTGTATAATGCTTTCCATCACCTAGTAAAGATGTAATTTCATAATTAACTTGGTAAACACCAGGAACTGTAGTATAAACACCATCAACATCATAATACTTGCTAGCAGTGTTTAAAGCATACTTATAAGTTGTTGTAAGAGTATAATCTTTTCCTAAAGTTAATGCATTACCAGCATAACTATTTTTATCAGTTACAACAATTTCAGGATTATACCAGTTAGCAAATTGAGCATTAATATATTTATCTTCAACGCCAAGAATTGAACCAATTTCAGGCTTTTCAGATTTAATAGTTAACTTAAATGTCTTAGATAAAGTAGTTTGATTGTATGATATAGTAGCAACTAAATCTACAGTCTTATCTTCGGATCTATCACGAATAACATTACCTGTTAAATAGTTTCTACCACTTACAGACTTAGTCTCATAATAACCAATCTTGAATGCAGATTCATTTGAAGAATACCAAGAAACATTTAAACCATTAACTGAAGTTACAAGGTCTAGATCTTGATATACATAGCTTGTATTACATGGAATTGTTAAAGCTTCAAATGCATGTAATACTTTAACGTAATCATTACTAGTGCTTACGCCTTCAAGATTTTGCCAATCAACATGTTCATAATCAGCAGAACTTGTCTTATTTAATGTAGCACCAATAGCTGCACCATTTACATAAGTCTTTAATGTCTCATCATTTAAGGCAAGCATATCGCCCATGTTGATAGAACCATCACTATTTCTTAATAGTTTATCGATATTTCTATTTCCATTAACTTCAACATTAAATGTATCTTTTATAGAAGTCTTTTTAAATACGGAATCATCAATTGTACCAGTATAAGCAGTGCCAGCTTGACTATTTTGATAGCTAGATGCATCAATAGGAGTAGTAATTGATGTATATTTGTTCATACCAGTGTTAAATATTGAATAACTAGCAGCTCCTCTATATTCATCATAGTTATCATATGAAGATGAACTATCACGATTAGTTACAACAGATAAACAACTATAGAATGTATTGTAAGACCCTTCAGTACGAGCCATTGCGAAGTTTTCAGAACCGTTATCGTTAGAACCAAAGTAACCTGTATCACCTGTAGGATCAATATTTTGAGAGCCTGTAGAAGTCATTGATACATATACTGAGTTGTTATAAGCAGTACAGTTATAAAGAGATAGTGTACCAGGGTTTGAGTTATCCGCAAATCCACCCATTCTGTTATTGAATGATAAACAGTTCTTAAGAACCATATCTCCTTCCATTGAAGAACCACCCAGTTTAAATCCGTTACCATCACCATTTTCAGTCATGTATGAATCGATGTAGTTTCCTTTGCTGTCTTTTGAATAAGATGTAGTCTTATTTAAAACCCAACCATTTTCAAAAGCAACACAGTTAAGAAGTGTGATTGTACCGATATTACCAGAATCTGTTTTAGCAAACATATCCCAACCATCATCAGCATTTCTATATGCGATACAGCCATCGAATACGTTGCCTTCACCTACAGTTAATTTAGCCGCAAATCCGTCCGCATTCTCTCCTAATGTTTCTTTATCGTAGTTATTGTATGAAGTACAGTTAAGGATTAAGTTATTGCTAGGCCACTTATCAACTGTAGTATAACTTGATGTAGAACGGCCTAATTGTAAACCAGTATCTGAGTTTTCATGGAACAAGCAACGTTCTACTTTGTTATATGAACCAGCGATATACATACCGTTGTCGCCTGCACCAAATACATCTAAGCCATAGAAATCCCAATATGAACCGTTTAATTGAATACCACGATTTGATGAATCAAATGCCATACCTGAGAAATCTAGGTGAACGTCACCTTCAGTTTCAGGTACAACCTTAATTCTTCTCTTTGAATTACCGCTTGACCAAGCGTTAATACGGTTACTCATCTTATAAGTACCATTTAAAAGAACTAATGTATCACCTGCACCTACTTTATTAAAAGCTGTGAAGATATCATAAGGGTCATCTTTTGTACCCTTATGTGTTGGTTCACTTTGTTGTTCTTGATTAGCTTCTTTTGTAAAATCAAATTCAACTGTAACATTAGGAGAAGCATAAATTGTATCTGCAGTTAAATTATCATTAATATCAACTTTTTTATCTAGGTCAGTAGAATTAGTAGGCATAGATGTATCCGCATTAATATTAACGCAAACAGCACTAACAACCGAAGCTAAGGCTAAACTAGATAGTCCTAATAAAACTTTTTTATTTTTCATTATAATTCTCCTTTCTATTTATACCAAATTTGAATTGCATAAATTTGAACTGCATAAGTGGGGTCAAAGAAGTAATATGTACCAGCTTTTAGTTCATATTTATACTTAGAAATGTCTAATGAATATTCGTAAGAATCACTTACAAGTTTGTTATTTGCATCATAGAAACCAGCAGCTGTAACAGGTTTAGCCGCATCAGAAGCTCTTCCGATGATTGCAACAGTACAATCTTTAGTTAAAGTAAATTTAATATAATTCTTAGTGTCAGCTTTACCACCGCCATTTGTTTGAATACGCTTTGTAAATGACATATCTCCAAATGTTTTAGCACTTGATTCCATCTTAATTTGGCAACTGTTCCCAGCAGTTAAAATATCGTCAATTACAGTCTCAGCTGTTAATTTAGCATCAGCTGTTTGTGGTAATGAGCTTGCATTAAATGTGTAATCAGCTGCCTTAGTCGCATTTACAGTAATTTCAACTTTGCAAGTCTTAGTACGTGAACCATGAGTGTATGAAAGTGTAGCAGTTTGTTTACCAGTCATACCGCTGTTAAATCCTTTAAGAGTCAATTCACTTGGTGAAACATAAGCTGTTGTTTCATCATAATTAGGCTCACCATTTGTAAATGTAGCTTTAACTTTCCAGTCTGACATATCAATACTTGTTAAAGTGCCATCAGGACCTACTGTATCTTGGGCAATAGAAACAGTACCTGATTCTAATTCAATCTTGCTTAGGTTAGCGTCTACAGTCGCAAGTAGGAATGTTGAACTTGTCTTAGTTTCTGATTGAGAACCAAATGTATAAGTTTCACTATAGCTAAACTTTAACATATAAGTGCCCATTTGGTTTGCATTATATTGATTAAAGTCTTGAGTTACCTTGCTAGTAACATCTACTTCTGAATAATCAGAATAAGTAGCTACTACTTTTAAGCCTGTTGTATCAATATTATCTTTGTACATATAATCTGTTTTCATATCACTAGCTGTAATACCTAGTAAATATTTTTCAGATAATTTATTTAAGATAGAAGCTACTGTTACTTGATATGTAGCAGTCTTTCTAATTGTGCCTTGATTGTAAATAACATGAATATTATATACACCTTCTCTATCGTTTCTAAATTCGCTAGCATCAATTGAATATTGACTCTTAACTAAACTTCTTAATTGTCCGTCCGCAAATACTGCATTTACATATAAGTTATCAGTATTTAATGTTTCACCTAATGAATAACTTGTCTTACTTGCATGTGCACCAACTGTAATTTGTGTTAAAGCAGCGCCCTTATAATCTTCTATAGTCGAACTTGAACTTGAGCTCGAACTTGAAGAAGATTCTTCAGATTCAGTAGGATCAGTACTTTCAGTTGGTTTGTTTTTTCTACATGATGTAACTCCTATAACTGAAGCAGTTAAAAGAATAGGAATTATATATTTTTTAATCTTCATTTTATTTTCTCCTTTACTCAAAACAACTAGGGGCGAACCCCTAGTATTTTGTTATTTATTAGCCGATAACGGCTTCTATTTTAGCGATACCAATATTTTTATCAATTACAACAATTCTTAATTGTACAAACTCTGTTTCTGAAGTGATATTGTATACACCTTCTGAAATAGTTTTCTTATCATAAGTATTAACACTTTGGCTAGCAACTACCTTACCTGTTGCGTCTAAGGCTTGAACAATTACTGTAACAGCGTTCGAAGTAGCTGTACTACCAGCAGCAATTGTAACTACTGCTTTTTTAGATGCAGTAAATGTTTTAGAAATAAAATACTCAGTAGGATTAGTGTCATTTGAAGGTAGCAATTTTGGTAATTGATAAGTTCCATTTGATTTTGCTGCTTCTAAATTATCACCAACAGCACCTGTTACTGACTTTGAGCTACCAGTTGTTCCCACCCAAGTCCACGAATCATTTAATGCACCTGCTTCAACTTTATTAGTACTACATTGGTATGTATCCAAACTAAATTGTGCATCAGATACAACTTCTAGACTTGTAGTATAAACAACCACATCTCCAACCTTAACAGATACTTTATAAGTTCCTACTGCACTAGTTAAAGCACTTGATTCTACTGCAGTACCTTCTGCAGTTGTATATGCAACTGAGTAATCCGAAATTTTAACTTCAGTGTAATCAGAGTTAACTGCACCAGTAAGCTTATAAATATCAACTGTAGGGGCTGCGTATGTTTCATCCTTCTTGTAAGAAGTCTTACCTTCATAGTATGTTACATAACGATCCTTACTTTGATCAATTGTTGAAATATCCCAATCAGAACCAAACCTAACTGTACCGTTAGTTGCTTTAAATAAGTTTGTCTTATAAGCAGTAGCTTCTTCTGCAGTTAATAGCTTCATACCATCTACTGCAGTAGATATAGCACCTTCACCTGTGTTGTTATATTCAACGAACATATCAGCTGTAGGTTTAACACCAGACATATCTGCATAACGAGATTTAACTGAACCATCGTATCCGGCTGTAGAGTATGCTTTGCTAATTGTAGAGTTGATTACAGCTACACGGCTTTGGTTAGCCCAAGGACGAGCAATAGACATTGAACTATCTTCTACGTCGCTTTCTGCTGTAAAGTTACATCCATCGAATAAGAATCCGTATGTAACACCACTACCCTTAGTAGCTAATACATAACCTGTATTACCTTTTGCATTAACACGATTGATAGAAACAATATCGCAACCCTTAAAGTAAGCAACTGCATCTTCACCAAAGATATAGTCTACATTACCATAAATCTTACATTCAGAGTAATATTGTCTACCTGTTCTTGCAAATAATGTATCTTGGTTACCGTAGAAGCCGCACTTTGTGAAGTAAGATTCATCTGCATCGCAACGAAGTGCTACAGCTTGTTTACTAGATAATTTAGATCCGTTATAATCGAAATCATTCTTGAAGTAAACACCACTAGCTACAAAGTTAGTAGCTTTATCTTTAATAAATACAGTAGCTGAATCATATGTACCAACAGTACCTGATAAATCACGTTTTGTGCTACCAGCTGCTACACCATAAGTAACAACTACTTTTGTGAAATCAGCTGAATTACCAATTAATCTTACATTAGGTAAGCTAATTGTTAATTGTTCTTTATATGTTCCATCAGCTAAGTAAATAGTCTTAACAGTATCTTCTGCTAAATCTAAACTTGCTAAATAATCTAAGGCTTTTCCAATAGTCTTAAATTGATAATTTCCATTTTCTTCTTTTCCGTTTTCTTTGTCAGCGCCAACATAAACCTTAACTTCGCCTGTTACAGCTTGTTTATCGACTACATTAATTTGATAAGTTGCAGTTCCAGTTGTACATTCTATGCTAGATGTAACAGTAACTGTGTAATCACCTTTTGCACTTAATTTACTAACTTCTTCATTTGATGCATTAGTCACTTTGATTGCATACTTAGAGCTACTAGCTAAAACTTTGTAAGTGTTTGTGCCGTCTGAGTAAGTTGCATATACATGTAATTTAGTTGTATCAAGTTCTGTATCAGCACTTGCTACATAAACTGTTTGTGAATCTTCTGTATTAAGAGAGATAGATTCAAGTTCAGCTACATTAATTTCATAACTAGCTGTTTGACCTGCATAAGTTACAACTGCATTATAGATACCTTTTGTAAGACCTTCTGTAGCATCTACTTCAGTACCGTCTAATTTCTTATAAGTAACTGTAAAGCCTGTACTTACACCTTGAATACATCCGTCGCTATATTGAGCAGCTACAACTAAGCCATCAGTTGAAGGTACGCTTCCCTGATCTTTATAATATAAAGTCTTAACTGCGCCTGTTGAAAGGATTAACTTTGAAACAGTCGCATCACTTGCTGGTGTGTTAGCACTTGTACCTTTAATCTTTACTATCTTAGTACTATCTGTTTCCCAAGTAGTTTCGGATAAACCAAATCCTTCGCCTTTTAACCAATCAAATGTTACATCGTCACTTTTAACAGTTACATCTGTAGTTTTGCAAGCTAATGTTTCAGACGACTTTACATATACATTTTTGTATTCTTTAACAGTAGGTGCATAGTTTGCATAAATAATATTTGCTTCACTTGTGAGATTATCAGCTTTAACACCTAGTAATAATACATTTTCAAGTGTTAATGAGTCAACACTAGCATTAGATGTAATGAAACCAACATTCTTTAGTTGACCTTGAGATTTTATTTCACCTCTAAGGATTACATTTCTGATTGTATAAGAACCACCACGAGTTCTACCACATAAATAAGCACCATTTCCGCTTGTTGTAGTCCATGTACCATCAACATCGCAGTCAGATACATTTACAGTACTTCCAACAACGATATCACCCATTAACATACCACCGTATTGAGCACAAGTAACACTTGATAAATTCTTTACAGTGATCTTTGATACGTTTATAGCGCCTTTAGCTGATTGACGTCCGAATAATAAACCAGCATATTCTTTTCCTGAGTTATCAACAGTACACATAGAAACTTCGATATTCTCGAAAGTTGCATCTCCGTTTACTAAACCAGCAACTAAACCGATAGTTTCAGCTGTACCACCTAAAACTGAACAGTTAAAGAATCTAACATTCTTAACAGTACCGCCTTTTACAATATCAAACAACAAACCTTGTTTAGAAGCTTTTTGTGTGAAAGATGCATTCTTAATAGTATGACCTTGACCGTCAAATACACCTGTAAATGTTGATGCAGTAGCACTTATAGTTTCATTAGATAAATCGATATCAGCAGTTAATCTAATAGTTCTATTATTAATACCTGCTTCATTCTTATAGTTTCTAGCAGCTAGGAATTCATCTGCTGTAGAAACTTCAACAACAATTTTAGTAACTACTTTAACTGTATAAGTTCCTCTAATTGTTTTTCCACCGATTTTCTTATAAACAGTAACAGTATATTCACCAACTGTATCTTTATCAAAATCGCCTTCATCAACTGTATAATCAGTTACTTCAGCACCTAAATTGTCTTTTACAACAATTCCGTTTGAATTGAATTCTTCGCCAACTAAGAATTGTGTAGTAGCTTTGCTAGCATCAACAGTGAATGATGTTACTTCTTGAGTTGATTCACTTGAACTTGATGATTCACTAGAGCTTGAAGACTCACTTGGAGTACTCGATTCACTCGGAGTGCTTGACTCTGATGAACTTGAGGATTCAGATGAACTTGGAGTACTTGACTCACTTGGAGTGCTTGATTCTGATGAACTTGAAGACTCAGATGAGCTTGGAGTACTTGATTCACTTGGATTAGTAGACTCGCTTGGTTTATTTTTACCACAAGCAGTAATGCTTGATGTTGCTAAAGCCGCAACCGCAAGTGCACTTAATATTTTTACACTTTTTTTCATATATTTATTGCTCCTTCATATAAAAAAGTAAAAAACTACTTTTGTAATCGCTTACATTATAATTTCATTTTTTACTGCTTTCAATATAATTAAAAAGTGAATTTTAATCATTTTTCGACAAAATAGGTTGTTTTTTGTCGAATGATGTCGAAAAAAATCGCCAATTTAAATTTAATCTAATTTGTTTGAAGAAAAGCTAGTATTAGAATTGGCCTTTTATTTCGCAAAATTAAAAATATTTTATTTTTG
>CAVGYR010000029.1:4151-16475 GCA_963633325.1 uncultured Treponema sp. | reverse complement strand
ATTAATTCGTTTTGTATGTCGAAATACACCTTGAAAATTTTACATAAGATAACTTCTAAAGATAAAAATCTAGGTGAAATTATAGAAAATTTGTTCAAAAATATTGTAGTGTAAAAAAAAATAATATATAATAATTAACGGGTATTAGAATACCTTGATATCATTAAAGGAGCAATATTTTATGAAAAAAACTAAAATTGTATGTACAATCGGACCTTCTTCAGAAAAGAAAGAGCAATTAAAGAGCTTAATTGAAGCAGGTATGAATGTAATGCGTATGAACTTCTCTCATGGTTCTTATGAAGAGCAAGGCGCACGTGTTAAGAATGTTAAAGAATTAAATGAAGAAAATGGCTGGAACGTAGCTATTATGCTTGATACAAAGGGTCCTGAAATCCGTACAGGATACTTAGTAGGTTCTAAGAACGAAGCTGGCGAACTTGACTGGCACTTAAATCCAAAGATTCAATTAGAAGCTGGAAAAGAAATCCGTGTTACTATGGATTATGATTTCACAGATGGTACACCAGATAAGATTGCTGTATCATACCCTAACATGTATGATGATCTATCAGTTGGTGATTTCATTCTTATTGAAGATGGTTTACTTCGCTTAAAGGTTACTGCTAAGGACGAATCATGCCGTGAACTTGTTTGTACAGTTCAAAACAGCCGTACTTTAAAGAATAAGAAGAATATCAATGTTCCTGGCGTTAAGCTAAACATGACATTCATTTCTGAAAAAGATAAGAAAGACCTTGAATGGGGTTGCGACCAAGATGTTGATTTCGTAGCTGCATCATTTGTTCGTCGTGCTCAAGATATTCAAGATATTCGTGACATTTTCGCTAGTAAGAACAATTCACACATTAAGATTATTTCTAAGATTGAAAACACTGAAGGTGTTGAAAACATGGAAGAAATCGTTGCACTTTCTGATGGTGTAATGGTTGCTCGTGGAGACATGGGTGTTAACGTTGAAGCTTGGGATGTTCCATCAATTCAACGTGAAATGATTTATCTTGCTCAATCTTCAGGTAAGATTGTTGTAACTGCAACTCAAATGTTAGATTCAATGCAAGGAAATCCACGTCCTACTCGTGCTGAAGTTTCAGACGTTTATGATGCTGTTCTTGAAGGTACATCTGCAACTATGTTATCAGGTGAATCTGCTCAAGGTGACTTCCCTCTAGAAGCTGTTACTTATATGGCTAAGATTGATGAAAGAGCTGAAGACGACATCGATCATGACCGTATGATTGAAAATGTTCTTGAATGTCCTAATGATAAGGATGAAAAGGATGCTATCGGTTTAGCTGTTGCTACTATTGCTAAAGAATTCGAAGTATCTGCAGTTGTTGCTGAAGGTGATGTTGAATTAGCTAATAAGATTGCTCAATTCCGTCCACAAGCTGACGTATTCTTCGCTGTTCCTAACCATTCTGATGCTAGAACATTAGCTCTTGCTTGGGGTGTTCAAGCAGTTGTTGGTAACTACGACGACGCTCTTGCTAAAGCTAAGGCAGCTCTTGAATTAGAACAAGGCGATGCTATCCTTAAGGTTACTACTAAGGGAATTGAATTCGTTACAGTTAAGTAATTCAAAATGATTATCAAAAAAGGCTATGAGTTTATCTCATAGTTTTTTTTTACGGATTAAAATTAAGTATAACGCTTGAAAAAAATATAAATTTTATATATAATTTTTGTGTTATTTAAAACTATGATGAAAGACTAGTAAATATAATAATTCTTTACAGAAAGAGGTAGTGCTGAGAAACCTCAAGATAGTTATATTGAATTCACTTTCTAGTGATTCTAACCAAATCCGGGTATGCCCGTTATAGCTTTTGAGAGTGTATTTTATACAAATTAAGGTGGTACCGCGATTTATTCGTCCTTTTACGAGGGCGATTTTTTTATTTAGGAGGGCAAATGTCGTTTATTAGATTTTTACAAGCTTTGTTATATGGAATTGTTGAAGGTATAACAGAGTGGCTTCCTGTATCAAGTACAGGACATTTAATTATTTTAAATCAATGGTTTAAAATTAATGAAGCTTATGGTGATTCTTATTGGTCATTCTTTGAAGTTGTTATCCAACTTGGCGCAATTCTAGCAGTCATAGTATCGTTCTTTAAGATATTATGGCCATTTGGGCCTAAGAAGACTAGTGAAGAAAAAAAATCAACATGGATTTTATTATTACATATTATTATTGCATGTATTCCTGCAGCCGTACTTGGCTTGATATTTGAGGTTACTGATATTTCAAGCTATTTAGATAATAATGTATGGATAGTAGCTTCAACTTTAATAATATATGGTATTTTATTTATTATTCTTGAATATTTTAATAAAAATAAAGAATTTAAGATAAAGTCCGTTTATGCATTTACTTATCAAACAGCTTTAATTATTGGTATAGCGCAAATTTTAGCTTTAATTCCTGGTACTTCCCGTTCGGGAGTTACAATTTTAGCCGCCATGTTAATCGGTGTTAATAGAGAAGAAAGTGCTAAATTTTCATTCTTATTATCAATCCCAATTATGTTAGGCGCTTCACTTGTAAAAGCTTATTCATTTGCAAAAACAGGTGTTAGTTTGAATTCAGAAATGGTAATGTTTTTACTAGTAGGATGTATAACTGCCTTTGTTATATCGATTATCACAATAAAATGGTTATTAAAGTTTATCAACAATCATGATTTTAAATCATTTGGGATTTATAGAATTATTTTAGGTATAATTTTAATTATTCTAGCAATTGCATTAAAATGGTAAAAAAGAGAGGAAATAAATATGAGTATTAAAGAAGATCTTGAAAAAACACTTCAAAATGCAAAAGAAGCTTTTTCAAATATTAAAAACAAAATTGATTTAGCTAATGAAAAGTCTAAATGGCTAGGAAAAAAGGGCCCTTTAGCTTCTATTATGGCTAATATGCGTAATTTGAGTCCTGAAGAGAAGAAAGAAGTAGGACAATTATCTAATAATACTAAACAAGGAATTTCAGATGCTTATGAAGCTAAACTTAAGGAATTAAATGAAGCTGAAATTAATGAAAAGATTAATGCAGAACGCATTGATGTCACACTACCTGGTTATTCATTTAAGACAGGCACAATTCATCCTTTAATTAAAACAATCGAAGAGATGGAAGATTTATTTATCGGTCAAGGATATGAAGTGGCTGAAGGCCCTGAAATTGAAACTGATTTATATTGTTTTGAAAAACTAAATCTACCTAAGGGACATCCTGCACGTGATATGCAAGATACATTCTATATTGATGCGGAACGTTTACTTCGTAGCCAAACTTCTCCTGTACAAGCTCGTACAATGGAATTAAAAGAAGGAAAACCTATTAAAATTATCTGCCCAGGTAAGGTTTATAGAAGAGATGCGGATGACGCAACTCACTCTCATCAATTTATGCAAATGGAAGGCTTAGTTCTTGGTAAAAATGTAACTATGGCTGACCTTAAAGGCGCATTATTATCAATTGCTCGCGCTATGTTTGGACGCGAAAGAGAAATTCGTCTTCGTCCTTCATTCTTCCCATTTACTGAACCAAGCGTTGAAGTTGATGTTTCATGCGCAAGATGTAATGGTATAGGATGCCCTACTTGTAAAGGTACAGGCTGGATTGAAGTGTTAGGAGCTGGTATGGTTAATAACCATGTTCTTGAAATGTCTGGATACGATCCTAATGAAATTCAAGGATTTGCGTTCGGTGTTGGTGTTGAGCGTGTCGCAATGCTTAAATATGGTATCGATGATATCAGAAACTTCTATACAAATGATATTAGATTCTTAGACGAATTTAAGGAGGAACGTTAATATGAAGGCATCTCTTAATTGGTTAAAAGATTATTTGAATTTAGATGGAATCTCTAACGAAGAATTATTTAAAGTATTTTCTTATCATATTTCTGAACTTGAAGACGCATCTTATTTATGCAATATTGATAAATTAACAATTGGTTATGTTAGAGAGTGCGAAGAAGTAGAAGGAACTCACTTACATAAATGCCAAATTGAAATTGAAGAAGGTGTAGTTAGCCAAATCGTTTGTGGTGCACCTAATATGCACAAGGGAGCTAAAGTTATAGTAGCTCTTCCTGGATGTGTTTTACCTGGTGATTTTAAGATTAAACCTAGTAAAGTTCATGGAATTGAATCAAATGGTATGTGCTGCTCTCTTCAAGAATTAGGATTCGAAGAAAAATATGTTCCTGAAGAATTTAAAGATGGTATCTATTTATTAGACGATGATGCGCCTATTGGTCAAAATCCTTGTAAATATTTATTATTAGATGATTATATTTTTGATCTTGATTTAACAAGCAATAGATCTGACTTACTTTCTATTGAAGGCGTCGCTTATGATTTGGGGGCTAATTTAAATCAAAAAGTATCACCTAAAAAGTTTGATTTAGTTGAATCGAATGAAAAAAATGACATTAATGTTAAGGTTGAAACATCTAAATGCACTAAATATTTAACTCGTGTAATTAAAAATGTAAAAATTGAAAAATCTCCTTTATGGATACGTGAACGTTTAATCGCAAGTGGTATTAGACCTATTAATAATGTAGTTGATATTACTAACTACGTTTTAATGGAATTAGGACAACCATTACATTCATTTGATTATGATAAACTTGGAAAGAACATTGTAGTTCGTGAGGCTCATGACGGTGAAGTTCTTAAAACATTAGATGATGTTGATAGAGAACTTAAAGACGGTGATATCGTTATAACAAATGGAACTGATTCTTTATGTATTGCAGGTATTATGGGTGGTGCTTCAACTGAAATTACTGATGAAACTAAAAACGTTGTTTTAGAAGCTGCTTATTTTGAACCTCTTCAAATTCGTAAAACTAGCAAGCGCCTTGACTTAAAGAGCGAATCTTCAACCCGTTTTGAGCGTACTGTTGACTATTTAAGAGTTGATAGAGCTCTAGATTATGCGGCTTACTTATTATCTAAATATGCATCAGGTACTGTTTTAAGTGGTGTAAATGGTGTTAAAGGGAAATTTGTTAAGAAAAATGTAGAAATTACTACAAATAAGATTAATCAAGTTCTAGGTACATCATTCACTGATAAGGATATAATTGATTTCTTTGATAGATATCAATACAATTACAAGCTAAATAACGGAGTATTTACTATTGAATTGCCTAGCAGAAGAATGGATTTACTAGAAAGTTATCAAGACATTATTGAAGATGTAGCTCGTCTATATGGTTATGACTTTATTCCTACTACTTTAGCTGATACTTCTTCTAGTGGAGGATTAACTGAAAAACAAAGATTTGTAAGATTCTTACGCCATAATTTATCAGGTCTAGGCTTAAGAGAATGTATTAACTATTCATTACAAGATACCGAATCTTTAAATGATTTTGTGACTCGTGAAATGTCTGACGTTAAGATTTTAATGCCAATGACTGATACTATGTCAGTTATGAGACATTCCTTAATTAATGCATTATTAAAGAATATTGTTTATAATAAAGCTCATAAACAAAATGATTTAGCATTCTTTGAAATTGGTAAAGTTTATACTAACGAAGAAGAAACTAATATGGTTTCAGGCGCTTTTGAGGGCTTATTTGAATCTTCTTTATGGCAAGGTAAGAAAAATAGTGTTGATTTCTATACTGTAAAAGGTATTATTGATACATTACTTTCAAAATTTGGTTTTGTGGCTAATTATAAAGCTATTGATGACGCCTTAGTTAATATGCACCCAGGTAGAAGCGCATATATTTCTATTGGAGATACACAAATTGGTTTTGTTGGTGAAGTTCACCCTCGTTATGCAAAAGAACATGATCTTGGCGAAGTTTATGTGTTTGAAATTAATTTAGATTTACTTTATAGTTTAAAGAGTGATGAATTCACATATAAATCTATCTCTAAATATCCTAGTGTAACACGTGATTTAGCAATTGTTCTTGATAAGAAAATTACAAGCGATGAAGTGATTAAAGTTATCAAGATGGTAGCTAAAAAGAATTTAAAAGATGTTAAGATCTTCGATGTATACACAGGAGAAAATGTTAATGAAAATGAAAAGAGTATCGCTCTTACATTAACATTAGAATCTAGTGAGAAAACTCTTGAAACAGAAGATATTGAAAAGATTGTTAAATCTATTTTAAACAGATTAGATGCCCTTCTTCATGCAAGATTAAGATAATTTAAAGGCTATATTCAAATATTTTAGATATTTGAATATGGTCTTTTTTTTGCATTTGTCTTGTAAAGTTTTTTAAAATAATATAGAATAAAAGTGTATTAATTTATTTCAAAATATTTATATGAAGGAGGAAATATGGCCATTGAAGATTTGATTTATGTTAATAATTTTGGTGTTTCAAAAGTTGTAGATATTAAAGGAGATACAGCATACGTTAGCCCTTTAAAAGGTACTAATGGTATTATTTTAATTAAAGAAAATAGTTCTTCAATAAGAAAACTTTTAAACAAAGAAGAAATTGAGAATGTTTTACGTCTAGTCTCAACTTATAAAACAAACTGGACTACGAAATTTATTGAAAGAACTAACATTTATAGTGAGATTAAAAATAACCCATCTCCAGAGAAAAGATTAATTATGTTAAAAACGATTTATAATCATTATAAATACAAGAAAGAAAACAAAATTAAAGGTGGTTTAGCTAATAGAGATATTGATTTCTTTAGAAAATCATTGTCTCTTATTACTACTGAGTTTTGTACAGTTTTACGTATTAGTCAAGAAGAGCTAAAAAACTATATTTCTTTAATATGGCAAAATAATTCAATTTTTGAATACTATTTAATTTAACAAAATTAGCTTAATCGCTCTAGATTAGGCTTTTTTTCTTTAAAAAAATCGTATTTTGATTTATTATATAAGTATAGAAAAGAAAGGATGATTTTATATGAGAGCAGCTTTAATTGGTTACGGAACAATGGGAAAAATTATTAAGGAGGAATTAGGACCTGAGTGTGTTTGTGTTATTGCACCTCAAAGCCCTGATTTATATACATCAATTTATGAATATGAAGGCAAAATTGATGTAATTCTTGATTTTTCAAATCCAGCTAACCTTGATATGATTTATGATTATGCACGTGAAAATAATTGTGCAGTAGTTATCGGTACAACAGGTTATACTGACGCACAACTTGAAAAGATTCATGATTTAGCTAAAACAAATGCAGTACTTATTTCTAGAAACTTCTCGGTAGGAGCTAATCTAGTTAACAAAATTGTTAGACAAATCACACCAAAGATTTGCCAATATTATGATATCGAATTTATCGAAAAAGGTGGATCAGACAAATTAGATGCACCTTGTAGAATCACAGGAGATATGTTAATTGATAGCTTAGTTAATGCTACAGGCGGCACCCCTAAGTACGATAGACAAGGTAATAATAGAAGAGAAAATAGTGAAATTGGTATTCATCAAATTAGAGGCGGAGATTTAATGGATGAACACGATATTTTATATTTAGGTGAAGATGATATTATTGAAATAAAACATACAGGTATTAATAAAGCCCGTTTTGCACGTGGTGCTATTCAAGCAGCTGATTTCTTATTAGGTGCAGAGCCTGGTATGTATAATATGGAAGATATTTTATTTAAGAAGTAGGATTATATGTTTAAAGTTTGTAAATTCGGTGGATCTAGTTTATCCGATGCTAGTCAATTTAAGAAAGTTAAAGATATTGTATTAAGTGACCCTAAAAGATTAGTAGTTGTTGTATCTGCCTTAGGGAAAAGGGATAAATCAGATTATAAAATTACTGATTTATTATATATTCTTGAGTCACATGTCAAATATAGTGTTTCTTACGATGATATTTGGGATTTAATTTATGATAGATTTGTAACTGTAAGGGATTCTCTAAATATTGATTTTGATATTGAAAGCGAATTATCATACATTAAGTCTAATTTAAATAAGAATACATCAGAAGATTATTTAGTATCTCGTGGTGAATATTTAACAGCTAAATTGATGGCGTCTTATTTAGGCTATACATTTCTAGATTCTAAAGATTTAGTAATATTTGATTACAATGGCAGTTTAAACGAAGAAAAAACTCAAGAAAATATTAAGACTGCATTTGAAAAATATAACAAGATTGTTGTACCTGGATTTTACGGGGCTTATTTAAATGGTGACATTAAATTGATGTCTCGAGGTGGATCTGATATTACTGGTTCTATTTTTGCAAATGCGATAAAAGCCGATATTTATGAAAACTTTACAGATGTTTCAGGAATTTTAGCAGCTGATCCTAAACTTGTACAAAATCCTAGATCAATAAGTGAAATTACATATCAAGAATTATCGGAATTATCATACATGGGTGCTAATGTACTTCATGAAGATACAGTTTATCCAGTCCAAAAATTAAATATTCCTATTAATATTAAAAATACTAATGATCCACTTAATAAAGGAACATTAATTAAAGAAGAATGTGATGATAATTCTTATTTAGTAACTGGTATTACTGGCAAGAAAAATTACGCGTCTATTACTATTTATAAGCCTCATATGTCTCGAGAAATAGGTTTCATTCGTAAAGTTTTATCAATTTTTGAACAATATAATTTATCAATTGATCATATTCCTTCAGGAATTGATTCGTTTTCAATTGTTCTTCCTATGCAATCTATAGAAAAAATCAAGTATGAATTGATAAATAAAATATCAAATACTTTATCATGTGATGTACAAATTGATGATGACTTAGCTATGGTCGCAATCGTCGGAAGAAATATGAAAAATACAATCGGTATTTCAGGACGTGTGTTTACAACTCTTGCGAATAACAAAATTAATGTTAAGATGATGGATCAAGATCCTCTTGAATTATCTATTTTAGTAGGTATACAAAATGAGGATTACGAAAAAGCAATTAAATTATTATATGAAGCTTTAGTTAGATAAATATTTAAAAGTAACAGCGCGCGGGTGTTGTTACTTTTTCTATATCTTTATTTTGAAGCTATTTTATTGTAAAATTATAAACGAGGTGTTTATTATGTATCATTCAACAAGGGGTAAAAAATTATATAGTTCTAAACAAGCTTTAATCTTAGGTTTAGCACCTGATAAAGGCTTATTTATACCCGAAAATATTCCTCATTTTTGGTTAAAAGAAGAGGAAATGGATTTAACTTATGCCCAAATGGCAAAAGAAATATTTAAATTATATTTCACAGACTTTACAGATTCTGAATTAGACGAAGTTGTGGCTTTATATAACAAGACTAACTTCCCACACAAAGAAATTACATTATCTGGCACAACAGACTATGCATTTTTAGAGTTATACAATGGTCCTACTTTTGCATTTAAAGATATGGCTTTAACAGTATTGCCAAAATTAATTGAGATTGCAAAAAGAAGCGAAAAAGAACCTAAGAAAACAGTTGTCTTAACCGCAACAAGTGGCGACACAGGAAGTGCAGCTTTAGCAGGTTTTTCAAAGAACGAAAGTAATAATATTATTGTCTTATATCCTGAAGGAAAGACAAGTTATATTCAAGAAGCACAAATGTTATCATTTAAAAACGATCATACTTTCCCTATTGCGATTAGCGGAACATTTGATGATTGTCAAAATTTAGTTAAGGATGTTTTTAAAAATCAAGATTTTAATTCTTTAGATTTGATAAGTGCAAATTCCATAAATATCGGAAGACTTATTCCGCAAATTGTTTATTATTACTACGGATATAAAGAATTAGTTGATAGAGATTTCATTTTATATAATGAAAAAATCAATATTGTTGTACCTTGTGGTAATTTTGGCAATATTTTAGCGGCTATTATCGCAAGCAAAATGGGATTACCAGTTAACAAAATTGTTTGTGCATCTAACGAAAACAACGTTTTAACTGATTTCTTTAATACAGGTGTGTATGATGCAAACAGAGAATTCTTACAAACAAATAGTCCGGCAATGGATATTTTAGTTTCTTCAAATTTAGAAAGACTTTTATACTTTATTTATAAAGATTCCGATAAGATTAAAGCTCTTTACGAAGAATTTGATCAAAATCATAAATTTAAAATTGATTTAGAAGATATTAAAAAAGAATTCCCTAACATTTTAGCCGGTTGTGCAACACGTGGAGAAACTATTGATTCTATTAATAAGAGTTATAAGAAGAACAAAATTTTAATTGATCCACATACAGCTGTAGCTTACAAAGTTTATAATGATAAATTATCTGATTTAGGATATGCATTCTCGCTTATTATATCAACAGCTTCTCCTTATAAATTCTCACGTACTGTTTGTGAAGCTTTAGGGCTAAACGGAGAAAACGAAAAAGAAAGAATTGATGCGATATATCAAAAATCAGGCAAGAAGATTGATAATCGTTTATACGACTTTTTATTCCAAAATCATACTAGAACAACTGTAGAAAAAGATAATGCATATAAATATGTAATGGATTTGTTAGGTAAAATAAATGATAAGAATTAAAGTTCCCGCAACTAGTGCTAATTTTTGTATCGGATTTGATACATTAGGCGTAGCTCTTTCGCTTTATAATGAATATTCATTTGATAAATCAGATTATGATTTTTTAGAAGGATTTGAAAATTTGTATATGAATGAAAACAATTTAGTATTAACTTCATATAAAAAGTTTTTTACTGAATTTGATATTCCTTATATACCTGTTAAAATCAAACAAATCAAACAACATATTCCTAATTCACGTGGCTTAGGTAGTAGTGCTGCTTGTATTGTGGCGGGTATTTTAGCGGCTAATAAACTTTCAGAATCTAATTTTGATAAAGAAAAATTGCTAAGTCTTGCGTGTCAAATTGAGGGACATCCTGATAATGTAGCACCATGTTTACTAGGTGGTTTTGTAGCTTCTATTGTAGATGAGCGTGTAAATACAATTAAATATAAAGTTTCGTCTAAATTAAAATTTAATGTATTTATTCCAAACTTTAAACTAAGCACAGAAGAAGCACGTAAAGTTTTGCCTGATACTTATTCAAGGAAAGACGTTGTTTATAATTTGAGTCGTATGGCGTTTTTGTCTGACACGCTAAAAAACGGGAATTTTGAAACATTAAAACTAATCTTAGATGATAAGATTCATGAACTATATCGCATTAAACTTATTCCTAATGCAATAGATTTAAAAGAAGAAATAAATAAAGAAGATGCAATATTGATAATTTCAGGGTCCGGCTCAACTATGTTATCAATATCTTTAAATGATGTTTCTACAACAGTAGAATATTTCAAGAAAATCAAAGTAAAAATTGATAATACGGGGTCAAAAATATATGATTAATATCGGATTGTGTGGTCTTGGTACTGTTGGAAAAGGCGTTTATGACATTATAAAATCTAATGCTTATTTAAAAGAAAATGTTCAAATTAAGAAGATATTAGTTTCTAGTTTAAATAAAAAAAGAGATATTGATAAAAATTTATTAACGGATGATTATAAAGATATCATAAATGATCAAACTATTGATTTAGTTATTGAATGTATTGGTGGTACAACACTTGCATATGATATTATAAAAGAATCAATAAACAATAATAAAAATGTAATAACAGCTAATAAAGCAGTTTTATGTAATCATTTATTAGAACTAAGTTCACTTGCAAAAGAAAAAAATGTTAAGTTATTATTTGAATCAAGCGTATGTGCAGCTATACCTTGTATTTCTGTAATAAGTGATATTTCTAAATTTGACGAAATAGATTCTATTGAAGGAATAATCAACGGGTCAACTAATTTTGTATTAACTAAACTAAATGAAGGTTTAAGTATAAAAGAAGCACTTAGTATGGCTCGCGAAAGAGGATTCTTAGAAGCTGACCCGACTGATGATGTTTGTGGATATGACGCGCTTAGAAAAATAATCATATTATCTAATATTTCTTATAATGGCATTATTGAAGGATCATCTTTTATATCGCAAAGAATGGATACTTTAACTGATGAATTCATTAATTTTGTTAAATCTAAGGATTTAGTTATAAAGTTTCTAGCCTCATCTAAAAAAACAGATGATAGAATATCGATTAGTGTAATGCCAACAATAATTACAAAAGATAATTTATTTTCTAATATAGATAATGAAAAAAATTGCTTAATATTACATACGAAATATTCTAATGAACAAATATTAACTGGCTACGGCGCCGGTAGATATCCGACCGCAAGTGCTATCATTAATGATTTGGTTAAAATTATAGAAAACAGAACTTATAGTTTTTCGCTTGATAACAAATATAGCCTAACACAAG
>CAVGYR010000029.1:0-4141 GCA_963633325.1 uncultured Treponema sp. | reverse complement strand
CTATATATAAATATTTACATTAAAATGAGTCCTCGAGACTCGTTTTTTTGTCGAAAAAAATTTATTTTTTTAAAATTTTACAAAAAAATATAAATAATGCTTTACCTAAAAGATTTTATATTTTTAAGCCTAATTTTACCCATTTATCAAGCCTAAATAAACTTAAAAATCAAGACTTTTAATAAAAAAAATTTAGTATAAAATAAAGATGTATTTGGAGGATTAAGTATGTTAAATGATATCTTTTATTTTATTTCTGAAGAAGAAAAAATATCAATTAAAGAACTAACACAAGACCTTGATAGTCATGTAGTTACTCTTATTAAAAGGATTGATAACTCTAGCGAAAAATTTGGTGAGAAGCTTTTAATTTTAAACAAAGAAAACGACATTGTTAAGCAAATCAGTGTAACTGGCTTCACACATCTAGTTTTAGATCGCGCTTATGAGATCAGCCTAGACAGACTTAATTAATTGAGCAAGAAATTGCTCTTTTTTTAAGCAAATTTTAGGACAAAATGAATATCTTATTTTATAATTTAAATAATTATTGAAAAGGATATGATATTTTGCAAAGCACAATTGATATGACAAAAGGAAAAGAATGGAAGATTATTTTAACATTCGCAATTCCTATTTTTTTCTCAAATTTATTCCAAACTCTATATAATATTGTTGATAGTATTATTGTAGGAAATATGATAGGTAAACAAGCCCTAGCTGCAGTTAGTAGTAGTGGTAACTTAATTTATTTATTTAATTCATTCTTTATAGGACTTTCAAGCGGTGCCGGGGTAGTTATTGCTAAATACTTTGGTAAAAATGATACGACTAATATGCGTAAAGCTATACATAACGATGTAATCGTTGGTTTAATTTCTTCCCTAATTTTAACTATAGCTGGAACTCTATTATCACCTGTATTACTAAGTGCTATGAATACACCAAGTGATGTTTATCCTGAAAGTGTAGCTTATTTTAGAATTTATTTTATAGGAGTCGCATCAGTTATCTTATACAATACTTTCTCAGCTATCTTACAAGCTTTAGGGGACTCTAGAAGACCTTTAATATTTTTAGTTATTGCGTCCTTATTAAATGTCGGACTAGATATATTATTTATTGGTAAATTTAATTTAGGAGTTTCCGGTGCGAGTTTAGCTACAATAATAAGTCAAAGCGTATCTGCACTACTTGCATTTTTTGTTTTACTAAAGAAGAATACTATTTATCATTTATCTTTTAAAGAATTAAGACTTAATAAATCAATTTTAAAAGAAATACTTTACAATGGTATTCCTTCAGGTATCCAAAATTCAGTTATCGGTCTTGCGAATGTAGTAGTTCAATCAAATATTAATTCGTTTGGTTCGAATGCGACTAGCGGATGCGGTGCCTATTCTAAGATAGAAGGATTTGCGTTCCTTCCTATTACCTGTTTCCAAATATCTTTAGCTACATTTGTAAGCCAAAATTTAGGCGCAGGAGATGTGAATAGAGCTAGAGTAGGAACTAGATTTGCAATTATAACTTCATGCATTATTGCCTTTGTAATCGGTTGTATAGGTTATGTATTAGCCGATAAGTTGATTGCATTATTTGTAAGCGGCGACCCTGATGAAACTAAAGATGTAATAAAATGTGGTGTAACCGCATTACATACTGTATGTTTCTTCTATCCTTTACTAGCATTCGCCCATTGTACAGCTGCTTTATTACGTGGTTCAGGTCACGCCATAATCCCTATGGCGATTATGCTTGGTATTTGGTGCGTATTTAGAGTTATTTATGTAACATTCATGATGAATGTTGTAGCCCATGAATTATGGATCTTATATACTGCTTACCCTGTAACTTGGGGAATATCTTCTATTATTTATTTCGTATTTTTAAAATGGTCACATTGGTATGAACCTAATTTGTGGCCTAAGCGTAATGTTTGTAATGAATTAGAAGAGTGCTAAAATATATAAAAAGAAGAGGAAAAAACAAATGAAAAAGAAAATTAAAATTGATGATTTTGCGAAATTAAAATATTTATCACATCCTACATTCTCACCTAATGGTAAGACTTATGCCTATACTGTTAGTGAAGCTAATTTAGAAACAAATTCTTATGATTCTTATATTTATATTCATAAAGATAACAAAAACATTAAATTAACAAATGGTAAAAAGGAATCTAACTTTTTCTATTTAGATGATAATAATATCGTCTTTAGTTCGGATAGAAAAGATTCTAAGTGCAGTGGTTCTAAATTCTATAAAATTAATATCAATGGCGGAGAAGCTGAACTATTCTTAGAGGCACCTATTGCAGTTTCTAGTATTAAAAAACTTAAAAATGGTAATTTCTTACTAGTTGGTTCTTTTGACCCAAAATTTCCTGATGTTTATTTAAATAAACCAGATTATATTAAAAAACGCGATGCTTTTTATAACGATAATGAAGATTATGAATTTATAGAAGAAAATCCATGGTGGTGGAATGGTGGCACATTTACTCGTGGTATTAAGAGTGCCTTATATTTATATGAAACAAAAAAGAAAAAATTTGTTTTATTAAGTGATCCATCAGTTTCAGTAGATTCATTTTATATTTCAGAAGACGAGAAATATATATTCTTTAGTGCAACTAAAAACGCTCATAAACTATCATTTAATACAAGCGATATTTATGCACTAAATTTAAAAGAAAAGACTAGTAAATTATTAATTAGTCACGAAGACTTAAATGTAGGGGACGTTTGTTTCCTTAAAGACGAAGTAGTATTATTAGCTAATAAGTGTGAATTTGGCATGAATACTAATGTGGATTTCTATAAATTTGACTTAGAAACTAATACATTTACTCTTAGTGCTAAATTTGGTGAAGCTATAGGTTCGTCAGTTGGTAGTGATGTTAGATATGGGCACGGAAACGCAGTAAAAGTAGTAGAAGACACTATTTACTTTATATCTACAATTTTTGATTCAGCTTATTTATATAGTTATAAAGATGGAAAAATCACTAAGATTATTGATAAAGAAGGATCAATTGATTCTTTCGATGTTTATAAAGATAAACTTATCATGGTTTCTTTATATGACATGGCTCCGCAAGAGATTTATAACGAATCATTTAAACGAGTTACAAATTTTAATCATAAATATGCAAAAGAGCACGATGTAATAGTTCCTGAAACTTTTGAATATGATGGTGTTAATGATGTTCTTCATGGTTTTGTATTAAAACCTAGAAATTATGATTCATCTAAGAAATATCCGACAATTATTGATATTCATGGTGGCCCTAAGACTGTATATGGTGCAGTATTCTATCATGAGATGCAGTACTGGGCTAATAAAGGTTACTTTGTTGTTTATACAAACCCTACAGGATCTGATGGTAGAGGAAATGAGTTTGCGGATATAAGAGGAAAATATGGTACTGTTGACTATGATGATTTAATGAAATTCGTAGACGAAGTTATTAAGAGATATCCTCAAATTGATACATCTAATTTCTTTGAGACTGGTGGTTCATATGGTGGCTTCATGACTAACTGGATTATAGGACACACTGATAGATTTAAAGCTTGTGCAAGCCAAAGATCTATATCTAACTGGGCTTCTTTCTATGGTATTTCAGATATTGGTATTGAATTCTCTAAGGATCAACAAGCTTCAAATATATTTGATAGTTATGAAAAACTTTGGTTCCATTCACCACTTAAATATGCAGGTAATGTAAAGACTCCTACATTATTTATTCATTCTGAATGTGATTATCGTTGTCCGGTTTCGGAAGGAATGCAAATGTATTCAGCTCTTGTTGATAAAGGTATAGAGACTCGCTTAGTTTATTTTAAGGGCGAAAATCATGATTTATCAAGAACTGGTAAACCTAAACATAGAATTAAGAGATTAGAAGAAATCACTTCTTGGTTTGATAAACATAATAATTAGTAAAATTTAAAAGCGATTATTGTGAATTAACATTTATCGCTTTTTTTAAACGATGATTAATGCAAATCATTTTAAAATATGATAAAATGAACTTAGAAATGTGGTGATATTATGTCTTATTATTTAAATGTCGATGAGGCTAAATTTATTTCTTATTTTAATGATGATATTTTCGTTGATAAATCAAAGTTGA
>CAVGYR010000028.1:0-16483 GCA_963633325.1 uncultured Treponema sp. | reverse complement strand
TTTTCTCTTTCAACAATCCCACCGCCACAAGAAATGACAGTATTTTTCATCTCTAGACATGATTTCAAAGCTTCTGTTTCTTTATCTCTAAAATAATATTCAGAAACACTAAATAATTCATCAATTGTCTTTTCTTCACGTGCTACAATCAATTTATCTAAATCGACAAAATCATATTGTAATGTTTTGGCCAATTCTTTTCCTACCGTAGACTTTCCGCTAGCCGGAAGTCCTATCAAATAAATTCTCATTTTCCCTCCAAAAAGACATCTAAATCCTTAATGATTTTATTAACAGTATTATTAACATTATTTAAATCTACTTCATAAAAATGAGTATCCATTTGATTTTTAAACCATGTCATTTGTCTTTTAGCTAAATGTCTACTATTCTTTTTAATTTCATCAATCGCTAGTTCCAAACATATTTCATTATTAAAATATGGGATTAGTTCTTTATAACCTATCGCATTAGGGTAAATTCCTTTGTCATATAAAGCACGGGCTTCATTAACCAGGCCCTTTTTAACCATTATATCGACACGTTTATTAATTCTTTCATAAAGTAATTCTCTATCATTAATATTTAAATAGATAATATAGGAATCATAAACTTTATTTTTCTTACCATCAAAACTTGAAATTGATTTATTAGTATTATAGAAAACTTCAAGAGCTCTTAATACTCTTTTTCTATTATTAGGATGAATTTTACTAGCAGCTACAGGATCCTCTTTTTCTAACATATTATATAATTCAATGTTTGATAAAGATTTATAATTATCTTCAAAATTTGTATCTCTTTTAGCGCTAGAAAATTCGTAATCAAAAAGTACTGATTGCACGTATAGTCCGGTTCCACCAGCAATTATAATTGGATTATTAACATCAATAATTTTTCGAGCACTTTTTTGAAAATCATCTACAGAATATTGTTCACTAGGATCTAATTCATCTATTAAATAATGTTTTACACCCTTCATTTCTTCTTTTGTTGGTTTAGCACTACCTATATCTAAATATTTATAGACGGCAACGCTATCAGCACTAATAATATCAAAATTATAATGTTTAGCGATTAATACAGATATATCGGTCTTGCCTATAGCAGTCGGACCTACAATTGCGATTACTTTTTTCATTACATTATCCTCATAAACATTTTTTCAAGTTCGTTAATAGTTATCTTAATAATAGTAGGTCTACCGTGAGGACAAGTGAAAGGACTATTACATTTTGATAAGTTATTAATAAGAGTATCAATTTCTACTTTAGTTACATTGTGATTAGCCTTAAGGGATGCTTTACAAGCAATTTGTTTAGAAATATTATCTCTATATTTCATTATATTTTCTTCTAAATTTGAAGAATATTCTTTGATTGTATCATGTAAAAAATTAGATACATCCTCTAAATGGAGCCAAGAAGGAATTTCTCTTACAAAATAAGAATTCTCCCCGCTTTGGTTCATCTCAAAGCCAAGGGCTTTAAAACTATCTAAATTTTGTTCTAGATTAGACATTTCAATACTTGTTAATTCAATATTAATAGGTACAATTAAGGGGATTTTGTTACATTTAGGGTGCGACAAAACATTATAATAATATTCATAATTTACTCTTTCTGCAGCCGCATGTTGATCCATTATATATAAACCGTCTTCTCCCTCAAATAATAAATAAGTCGCATGTAAACTTCCTATATAATTTAAATGCGGGATACGCTTTTCGCTATATTTCATCGATTGTGGGATTAAATCTTCTTCAAGAGATACATTGTTGTTCACATTCGTTTCAAAAATTTCATTTTCGTAAACTTGTTTAAAAGGCGGAACATTTTCACTTATTTGAGTTGTTTTAGGTTCTACTTTTGATTCTTTTATTTCTTCTTTTTTATTTTCACTTAATAAAGATTTAAAATTAAATACATCTTCATTAAGATTTAAATTATTAGTTTTTTCTTCTACCCTAAATTCGTCTTTTAGGTTAAGTGTTTCATCAAATAATTTTTCTTTTTTAAAGCCATCTACGTGTTCGCTAACAGTTGTATCAGGAATCAAATTATTTCTTTCTAACAATAACTTAAGCTTAGAAGTAATAAGGGACGCAATTTGTCTTTCATTTGCAATCTTAATCGTCATTTTAGAAGGGTGAACATTTACATCAATTAGTAAAGGGTCAATATCAATATAAATAAGGGCGATAGGGTATCTTCCCTCAGGTATTAATGTTTTATAAGCCGCTACAACTGCCTCATTTATAACATTGCTTTTTATAAACCGACCGTTTATAACTGTTGTTATTTCTAAATTGTTAGATCTTGATATACTGTTTTTTGCAATATATGCCTTAATTTTATATCCTGTATCACTCCAAGAATCACTAATGATATTTCTTGCGACCTCAAGACCATATAAAGAGCCAAAGATTTCAATCAAATTATTATTACCATTAGTTTGATAAATGGTTTTATTATCGTTTGTAAATCTAAATGCAATGTTAGGGTTTGCAAGTATAAACTTTTGTACTGTATAGCTTATAGAATTAAGTTCTGTCTTCAAACTTCTTAGATATTTAAGACGAGCAGGTACGTTATAAAATAAATTTTCAACATCAATTTTTGTTCCTTTATTCATAGCACAAGCGTTAACACTTATAAGTTTACCAGCGTTATAAACAACATTAGTTGAGTCGATACCATTAGATGTATACAATTTAAACTTAGAGATAGACGCAATCGAAGGTATAGCCTCACCTCTAAAACCTAGAGTTTGAATTCTAAATAAATCATGTTCATTTTTGATTTTGCTAGTGGCATGTCTTACAAAGCACATTTTTGCGTCCTCTTCTGACATACCGCATCCGTCATCTATTATTTCAATAAGTTTAGTGCCTGATTCTAACAAGTTAATTGTGATTTTTTGAGCATGCGCATCAATCGCATTTTCAACTAATTCTTTTACAACTGATGATGGTTTTTCAACAACTTCACCAGCTGCTATCATATTAGCTAAATGGTCATCTAATTTAATAATATTGCCCATAATTATGCCTCACTTTTCAACTTATATAAGAAATTTAGTGCTTCTTTAGGGGATAGTGAGTCTAAATCTAATTCATTAATTTTATTAACAATATCAAATGCATGTGCTTCTTGTTTAGCCTCATCAGTTTGTTCATATTCAGTAAAGTTAAATAAATTAACATTCTTTTCTCTCTTAGTCTCGTTGTTTTCAAGACTATCTAAAATCTCATAACTTCTCTTAATAACGGACCTAGGAAGTCCAGCTAAGCTTGCGACATTTATACCATATGATTTATCACTTGCGCCGTCAAGAACTTTATGTAAAAAAGTAATTTTGCCTTTTACGTCTCTAGCCTCAACATGAACATTTTTGATATTTTTAAGACTTTTAGTCAATTCGCAAAGTTCGTGATAATGGGTAGAAAATAACATTGCACAACCAATCTTTTGATTAACATATTCAATTAAGGCTTGAGCTATTGCCATACCATCAAAAGTGGCCGTACCTCTTCCGAGTTCATCGAATAAAATTAAACTATCTTTAGATGCATGGCTTATCGCATAATTAGCTTCTAGCATTTCAACCATAAATGTAGATTGCCCACTAGTTAAATCGTCAGAGGCGCCTATACGTGTGAATATTTGATCAAAAATCATAATATCACAAACTTTTGCCGGTACAAAAGAACCAATTTGAGCCATAATTGCAATAAGGGCTAATTGTCTCATATATGTAGATTTACCACTCATATTTGGCCCTGTTATTAAAACTTGATTATATGAATTAAGTTCTACATCGTTCGTTACATAATTCTCTTTTATCATAGATTCAACAATAGGGTGTCTTCCTTCAATGATATGAACAGTTCTATTTTTATTAAACGTAGGACGAACATAATTTCTCTTAGTTGCACTTTTAGAGAAGGAAAGTAAGCAGTCTATAGTCGCAATTATTTGTGCTAAAACCTGTAAACTATGGCAATTATTGTTACAAATATCTCTTAATTCTTTAAATAAATCATATTCAATTTTAATTATTTTATCATTAGCACCTAAAATAATTTGTTCATAATTTTTAAGTTCTTCTGTTATAAATCTTTCCGCATTCGCAAGTGTTTGTTTACGAATATAATTCGCACTTTCAGGAATTAAATCAAGTTGACCACGGCTTACTTCAATGTAATAACCAAATACACGGTTATACCCTACATGCATTGTCTTAATTCCTGTTAGTTCTTTTTGTTTAGCTTCGTAATCTTTAAGCCATTCTTTTGAATTTGATGAAACATTCTTAATCTCGTCTAATTCTCTGTTATACCCTTCCTTAATCATTCCGCCCTCTTTAATAGTTAAAGGAGGATTATCAATTAAGGCTTTGTCTAAAAGATTATATAAAGACTCATGAGGATCGATTTTATCACTTAAACTTTTAGCTATTGAAATATCAAGTTTTGAGACATTGTTTTTAATTTCAGGAATCTTCTCTAAACTCTTCTTTAATTGTACAAGGTCTTTTGCGTTAGCACTATTACAAGAAATACGGGCGATAATACGCTCTAGGTCGTAAACTGTCTTTAAGTTTTCTCTTAAATCTTCTTTAATTACATAATTATTATTTAATGCCTCAACTATGTCAAGACGCCCGTTTATTTCATCAACGTCTTTAAGAGGCCTGTCAATCCATTTGTGTAATAAACGTGAGCCCATAGCTGTTTCACATTCATCAAGTAAATTTAACAATGAGCCCGATTTTTGTTTATTTCTTAAACTTTCACAAAGTTCAAGATTTCTTTTAGTGAATGGATCAATACGTAAATATTCATCATTTGTATAATAATTAACTTGTTTTAAATGTGTTAATTCTCTTTTTTGTGTTTGAATTAAATAATTTAGCAAATAACCTACTGAGCTTATATATTTTTCATCTAAATTGAAAATAATATATTTTAAATCTTCAGGAATTTTATCTTCATCTTCTTCTGATAAAACGATTTGATAATTATTCTTTAAAATATCAAAGCTTTTAGTATCAAAACCTTTAGGTAAAACAATTTCTTTGCTATTTAAATTAATAATTTCATTAGCTAAAGTATTAATATCATTTAAAGTTGTTAAATATATTTCACCTGTTGATAAATCCGCATATGTTAATGTGTAACCATCATCTATTTTATTTACAGAACTAATAAAATTATTTTCTTTATCTACTAGACCGGCGTCAACTAGAGTACCTGGAGTGATGATTTGAACAACATCTCTTTTTACTAAGCCTTTAGCTAAACTAGGATCTTCGACTTGTTCAACGATACCTACTTTATACCCTTTAGAAATTAGTGTTTTTGCGTACTCTAGATAGGCGTGGTGAGGGATACCGCACATAGGGACGCGTTCAGTATACCCCGCGTCTTTCCCCGTTAGCTGCAACTCTAAGACTCTAGACGCAATATAGGCATCATCAAAAAACATCTCATAGAAGTCCCCAATTCTATAAAATAATATTGTGTCTAAATATTTTTGTTTAACGTCAATATATTGTTGAATCATTGGCGTAAAATATTCTTTTTTTACTTCACTAAGTCTCATATTTGCCTCAAAAATTAATATAAATGTATAAATATTTTATAATATTAACTAAAATTTTACAATAAAAAGGAGCTAAATAATAGCTCCTCTAGTCTTCGCTTACGCCTTTATATAAATAAATCATACTGACATCTTTAATCTCTTCAGTCACAGTATTATCAGTATCGATTGCCTCAAAATCAGCTTTAGTTGAAGTGTAATAAATTGTTCTTAATTCAGCGCAGTTTGTGAATGCATATGATGAAATCTTTTTTACATTCTCACAAATTGTAACAGTTGTTAGTTTTGAGCAACCTGAGAATAAATAAGAATTAATTTTAGTTAAACCTAAAGGTAAATCAACTCTTTTAAGAGACATGCAATCGTTAAATGCATAATCTCCGATAGAAACTACACAATCGTTAAGCGTAATATTTTTTAAATTTAGACAATTTGAAAATGCGTATTGTTCAATTTGAACAACCTTGTTAGTATCGATTTCTTCAATACTACTATAGGCAAACGCATAACGATTAATCTTTGTTATATTGTCCCTTATTGTACACTTTTTGATATTTTCTTTAAAAAACGCATAATCATAAATTGATGTAACGCTGTATTTCACACTATTAAATGTAACTTCACTAGGAATTGAAACGGTAGAATTGGTGCTTGAAATATCTTTGTAGCCCGCAAGAGAACAAGTTTGATTTTTAAAATCAAATACAAAATTAAACGTGTCACAGATATCCTCACTATTTAAATCTTTAGATATTACAATATCACTTTGTTTAAAATAAGAATTATTATCTTCTATTTGAATATTTTTATTTTCTTCTTCTAAATAAATTTTGCTTAAACTAGTACAATTTAAGAACGCATTATTACCTATTTTATCAAGTGTTTTAGCACTTATATAATTAAGTTTAGAGTCTGATTTAAACGTCTCTGCTTTAATTTCAGTTATACTTTGTGGGATGTTTATGCTAGTTAATGATGAACATTTTCTAAAAGCACCCATTGATAGTGTGTCAAGGGAATCTGGCAATGTAACATTGATCAAACTTGTACATTCATCAAATGCATAAGAATCTATTTTCTTTAAATTATCAGATAATTTAATCTTTTTAAGATTTGTACATCTTGCAAAAGCTTGTGATTCAATTGAAGTAACAGTATCAGGAATAATTATAGAACAAACATTTGTAACATTCGCAAATGCTAGTGTATTAATACTTGTAACCGTATAAGTTTTATTATCTTTATAAATTTTACTAGGAATTTCTAGCGCTAAATCTTCTTCCTCGCTCTTTAAGCCTGTAACTGCGCAAGTATCATTTTCAAATGAGAAAGAATATAATTTAAGTTCTTCACTATTTTCTTTTTTGCAGGAAGATAATAAACATATAAAACTGCAAAATAGAAAAATAGGTAATTTCATTTTCTTTATTTTCATATTTTACCTCGGTTAAACATTTTAAAGTTACTTATATTTTACAAAAAAAGTCCCTCTATTTAAAGAGGAACATTTAAGTTATTAATTATTTAACTTTTGATTTATTTTATTTTCAATATAAGAAGTAATCTCTTTTGTTATATCATAAAAATAATCTAACAAATCTAAATATTCATCAAGTAAAGGAATATTTTCTATTTCCTCATTTAATGCATCGTACTCTTTTTTTGACTCTTTAGCATTTTCTTTCAAGCCTATATAGCGAGAATTAATAATATTTTTAGATAATTCTTGTTTTCTTTCAATAAGTTTTTTTACTTTATCATTATTATCAAAATATTTTTCTAATTCAAGAAGTCTAATATAATTAGGGTCTTCTTTGAAATAAGCATAAAAATTATCTAAATTAATCACAAAGTTCTCCAATTAAGAACCAAGATTTAGCCTCAGTAATCTTAACACGAACTGTTTTACCTATTAATGATTGATCTAAAGATTTGAAATGTGTAAGTTTATTATGTTTACTATAACCACATAACATATCTTCACCATTCTTAGAAGGTCCGTCTACTAAAACTTCACAAACTGTTCCGACAAAACGGGCATTACCTTTGTAATAATAATCATTAACTTTTGAAATAAGTCTTTGTAAGCGATCATTCTTTTCTTCTTCAGTTAATGTATTTGGATAACTAAATGCAGGTGTACCTTCACGTGGAGAGAAAATAAATGTATAAGCCCCGTCATATCCAACTTTATCAACTAAATCTAGAGTATGTTCAAATTGTTCTTCAGTCTCCCCAGGGAAAGCTACAATAATATCTGTAGTAATCGTAATATCAGGAACTGCTTTTCTTAACTTTTCAACCTTGTCTAAGTAGTCTTCAACAGTATATTTTCTATTCATTCTCTTTAAAACTTCGTTGTCACCAGATTGAACAGGTAGGTGAAGGTTTGGCATAACTGATTTGCATTTTGCGTGAGCTTCGATTGTTAAATCATCGAAATCACGTGGGTGGCTTGTTGTATATCTAATACGTTCAATACCTGTCTTATCTAAATCAAATAAAAGATTTCCAAATGAATAATCTTCGTATCTATCTTTACCATAAGCGTTAACATTTTGGCCTAATAAAGTAATTTCTTTGTAGCCCTTACTAACTAAATCGTTAACTTCGTTAATAATATCTTCTTTAGCTCTACTACGTTCTTTTCCTCTTGTATAAGGAACTATACAATAAGTACAAAATTCATCACAACCATACATAATGTTTACCCAAGCTTTATACTTAGATAAACGAATTTTAGGTGCTTCCTCTAAAATTTTTCCTTGTTCACTTAAAACTTCGACAACTTTTTTCTTAGACTCATATTTTTGTCTAATTAAGTTAGGTAAATCGTAGATATTGTGTGTTCCAAAAATAATATCAACATGAGGATAAGTATTTAAGAATTTTTCAGTCGCATTTTCTTCTTGAGGCATACATCCACAAATTCCGATAGTCATATCTGGCTTTAATTTCTTTTCACCTTTAAGAAGTCCTAAAACTCCCCAAATACGGTTTTCGGCATTAGCTCTAATTGCACATGTATTTAAAATTACAATATCGCTTTTATAAGGTTCAGTACTTAATGTATAGCCCATTTGTTCTAGAATTCCTGAAATAACTTCACTATCAGCTTCATTTCCTTGGCATCCATATGTGAAAACATAATATGTTTTGTTATTTCCTAATCCTTTATTTATATCTTCTAATTTATATTCAATTGTTTTTGTGTCTTCCTTACGTCTATTTCTAGCTTTCTTTAAATCAGGAAGTGCTATATTTATACTCTTCATAATCTCACCTTTAATTAAAATTCTTTATTTCTTCATGTATTCTTTTTATAGATGCATTTTCTCCTAAATTAAGGACAACCGCATTAAATTGAAAATCACCAGTTTCAACATCGGCTCTATTATAAACACCAGTTCTAAATCTATCAATAATTTCTTCTTTAGTGTTACCTATAACCCCGTTTAAAGGACCTGTCATACCAACATCCGTAATATAAAGTGTGCCGTTAGGCAACATGCGCGAGTCACTTGTTTGAACATGTGTATGTGTACCGACTACCGCACTTACACGGCCATCAAAATCAAGTCCTAATGCAATCTTTTCGCTAGTAGCTTCCCCGTGCATATCAACAATATAATAATCGGCTTTTACATCTTCTAAAATGCAATCTAGAGTGTAAAAAGGGCAATCAAGGGACATATTTAAAAATACGCGGCCCATTAAATTGATAACACATATTGTTTTATCGTTGTATTTAATAAGTTTGTACCCTGAACCTATACCACATGGCCAATTTGCAGGTCTGACTACTATAGAATCATCGATATAATCTTTAAGTTCTCTATTTGAAAATGTATGATTTCCCATTGTAAAGCAAGAAAAACCTAGTCTAGATAATCTATTATAGTCTTTTAAAGATAATCCTTTTCCCTTAGTTACGTTTTCCGCATTTGCTATACAAAGATTAATATTATATTCTTTTTTTATTCTTGCTAAATTCTTTTCTAAATATTTAATCGAATCTTCTCCGAATAAATCTCCTATAAATAAAATGTTCATAAATTACTCCATGCGTTTTATTGTATCATTATTTTTAATTTTAATAAAGAGTTAAAAATTGTAATACTAATGTATTAAATCATTGTTTTAATTTTAATAGTGTTTATTTCATCTTGCATTACAAAAAAATGAAAAATATATACATATAGTGTTGAAATAATCTGAATTTTTTATACCGTTGGTGTTGAAAAAAAATTAAAAATCACATTTCAGTACAAATTCGATTATCTTAAAAAGAAAAACATATTCGTTTTTTCTAGAATTATTCCTAGAATACGAATATGTTTTATTTTATTTTGCAACTTCGCTTGCACGAGTTTCACGAATTACTGTAACCTTAATTGTGCCAGGGAATTCAAGTTTAGATTCAATCTTTTCTTTGATTTCACGTGCAATCTTAAATGTTGATTTATCATCAACTTGCATTGGATTTACAATAACTCTGATTTCTCTTCCGGCTTGAATTGCATAGCTTGATTCAACACCAGCTGTTGTATTAGCTATTTCTTCAAGGTTCTCTAAACGCTTAGTATAGTTTTCTAATGAATCACTACGAGCACCAGGTCTAGCGCTAGATAAAGCGTCAGCAGCAGCTACTAATACGGCAATAACACTCTTAGGAGCTACATCTTCATGGTGACTTGCGATTGCATCAATTACTTCTTTTGGTTCATGATATTTCTTAGCTAAAGCTACACCTATTTCAACGTGTGATCCTTCAATCTCGTGATCTACAGCTTTACCTATATCATGTAATAAACCAGCACGACGAGCTAAAGCTTCGTTTTCACCAAGTTCAGCTGCCATCTTTCCTGCTAAGAAACATGTTTCAAGTGAATGTTGTAATACATTTTGACCAAAGCTAGTACGGTAATAAAGTCTACCTAGTAACTTCACTAAATCAGGATGTATTTTACCAATACCTGCATCAAATACTGCTTGTTCGCCTTTTTCTCTGATGTCCATTTCAATTTCAGAACGGCATCTTTCAACCACTTCTTCAATACGTGCAGGATGAATTCTACCATCACTAACAAGTATCTCTAAACTCTTCTTTGCAATTTCTCTTCTAATAGGATCAAAAGAAGAAATAACTACTGCATCTGGTGTATCATCGACAATTAAATCAACACCAGTTAATGACTCGATAGTACGAATATTTCTACCTTCACGGCCAATAATTCTACCTTTAGTATCATCTTGTGGAAGAGATACAGTAGCTGCCGTTGTTTCATTAACAGTCTCACTTGCATATTTTTGAATTGCAAGAGCTAAGATATCACGAGCTTTTGCACGAGCTTCGTTATGTGCTTTTTCTTCTTCATCTTTAATATATGTAGAAATTTCATCAGACATTTCTTCTTTAACTGCAGACATGATGATCTTTTTTGCATCTTCTTCAGTTAATCCTGAAATTTCTTCAAGCTTTTTATTTTGTTCATCAACTAATTCTTGAGCTTTATTTTTAAGAGATTCTATTTCAGCTTTATTTGTATCAATCTTAGATTCTTTTTCATTTAAAAGTTCTTCTCTTCTATCTAAGTTTGAACTTCTTCTATCTAAAGTGTCCTCACGTAGGTCTAGTTTATCTTCAAGTTCGCTAACTGAACGTTTTCTTTCTTTAATATCTTGTTCAGCTTCAAGCTTTAAATTATTAACCTCTTCTTTTCCTTCTCTTAAAGCGTTATTTTTAATTGATTCGGCTTCAGATTTTGCCTTCTCAACTATATTTTTAGCTTCATTATGGCCGTTTTTTTCTGCTGTAATTACTTGTTGTTTTTTAACTAAAAAACCAAGCAGAAAGCCAATACCAATACCGATTAAAGCTGCAAGAATAATACCTATATAAACCATTATTATTACTTACCTCTTTATTAATTAAATTGTTATTAAACGTTCTCTATTCCACATTCAAGAACGAACAAACCGAACAATTGTAGTAAAACTACTAAATAAATTATACAATTTAAAAGGCTTATAGTCAATTAAACATTAAAAAACAAGTCTTGAAATAAAATGTTTCAAGACCTTATTTTTATAAACTTTGTTTTAATATATTTCTTATATCATCTTTAGAAAGCTTTTTATAACCGCCATCAAAAATAAATGTTCCGTCGATAATTTTATCAAACATATCTTCGTTTACACCTAATTCACTCAAATTCATTACAAGGCCTAATTCCCTCATCCATTCTTCCATGCGTTTTAAGCCTAGCTTTGCAATTTCATAGTCGCTTAACGTATCATCATTGACACCCCAAACGTTTTTCGCAAATCTTTGAAACTTTTGAACAGCACAAGGCATAATATAATTATAATAAGCTAAAGATACAGCTGATAATGTCATACCATGGGTTTGGTTAGTTACGCCACCAATCGATTGACCAATCATATGTACCATCCAATCTTCGGTTTTTCCTTTGCCAATTAAAGTGTTTAAAGCCCATGTAGAAGTCCACATAATATTACTTCTTGCGTCGTAATCTAGTGGATTCTTATTTGCAATAAGGGCGTCATTTATAAGTTCTCTCATTAATCCTTCTGCTATATAATCGCTTGTAGGATTATCGAACCCTGAAAAATATTGTTCACAAATATGACTAAAAATATCGTAAATTCCCGCAACCATTTGATATTTAGGAAGCGTCACGGTGTAATTAGGGTTTAATATTGCAAATTTAGGAAATACGTCCTCATTAAACACGTGTCCTATCTTAAGACCTGTTGCGCTATCAGTAATAACAGCCCCACCGTTCATCTCGCTACCTGTTCCTGCCATTGTTAATACAACACCTACAGGAACAATTTTGCATGTTGGTTCTTCCATTTTTATATAATATTTAGTATAAGGGTCTTCTGTACAATTTATACTAGCGCTTACTGCTTTTGCATAATCTACAACAGATCCACCGCCTACAGCTAAGATAAAATCGATGTTATTTTTGCGCGCAAGCGCAATGCCTTCGTTCATCTTATCTCTTGTAGGATTACTCATAACACCGCTATCTTCGATAATATTTTTATTATTCTTCTTTAATATGCCAACAATAGTGTCATAAATACCATTCTTTTTTATAGAACCGCCACCATAAACAAATAATACGTTTTTCCCGTACTTCGCTAGTTCTGTATTTAAATTAAGTATAGAATCAGGTCCGAAATATATTTTAGTCGGATTAATATAAGTAAAATTTCCTCTCATAATTATAATCTCCTTTATCTACATATAGTATAAGATATAAAGTCAACTTTAGGTCAAGAACTATTTTATAAATTTTAATAATTTACAGTAATTCATCTTAAATTTAAACATATAAAATAAAACCTCCATAAAGTAAGTATTACATAATATTCTTACATTATAGAGGTATTTACTATTTATTTAGAATAAAAAGATATATGTAGCACCGGAATTTGTCGGATCATCAATTATTTCTCTAACATTTAATTCAAGTTTTAAATCTTTACTATTTCTTACCCAATCCCTAATAACAGTGCCACTATTAAATCCATGAATAATTTTATAAGTTTTTATTCCTTTTTTATTAAACTTTCTTATTTCTTCATAAAGATATTCTTTAGCCTCAAGGCGCTTAAAGTTGTGCAAATCAATAACTCTAATTGTTGAATTCATTAATCAAAATAACCTTTATATGCTAAAAGTTCCGCAAGTAAAATTGCGCCACCCGCAGCTCCACGTTTTGTATTATGTGACAAACCAACAAATTTATAATCAAAAATATTATCGTCTCTTAAGCGCCCACAACTTATGCCCATTCCATTATATAAATCCCTATCTAATTTAGGTTGAGGTCTATCAGGAGAATCGAAATAAGTTATAAAATGTTCAGGACTAGATGGTAGATTATATTCTTCAATTAAAGGCTTATAATTATTCCATTTATCAATAATTTCTTCTTTAGTTGGTTTATTTTTAAATTTTACAAAAACTGTAGCTAAGTGCCCGTCACTTACCGCAATACGCACGCATGTAGCTGACAATTTCATTTCATTATTATTTACAATCTTTCCGTCTCGAACCGTGCCAAATATTTTTAAAGGTTCAACTTCACTTTTTTCTTCTTCCCCACCTATATAAGGAATTGTATTATCAACAATTTCAGGGAATGTTTCAAAAGTCTTACCTGCACCTGATATAGCTTGATAAGTAGACACAAATACACTTTCAATACCATATTCTAAAAGTGGTGCTAAAAGTGGAACATAACTTTGAAGAGAACAATTTGATTTTACCGCAATAAAGCCTTTTTTAGTACCTAACCTTTCCCTTTGATATTTAATTACATCTAGATGATCATAATTAATTTCAGGAATAACCATTGGAATATCAGATACGCCTCTGTTTGCACTATTATTAGATACAACAGGACATTCTAATTTTGCATAAGATTCTTCTAAGGCTTTGATTAGATCTTTAGACATGTTTACAGCGCAAAATATAAAATCAACATTTTTTGCAATATATTCCTTATCGCTATTTGCATCTAAAATAACCATATCTTTTGCATAATTTGGTATAGGACAATTCAATTTCCATCTGTTTTTAACTGCGTCTTCATATCGCGCACCAGCACTATTTTTAGAAGCGGCTAAAACTGTCACCTCAAAATAAGGATGATTTTCTAACAAAGTTACAAAACGTTCTCCTACCATCCCTGTAGCTCCTATAATACCTACTTTATATTTTTTCATAATATACCTCGCTTATTTTTTCAACTTAGCTATAACATATCACTTAAGATAATATCACAAATATTTATAATAAATCTTTTCTTACTAAGAAAGTTTAAATAATTTCTTTGAATTTATGATGAATAAAGGCAAAATGAAACACAATAATAAATTCATTATTGCAAATATACAAATCACAATTAAGGAATATGTATCAATCAATTGATATGATATCACATTATAAACAATTAGATTAATAATTAAATATAATAAGAACATAAAAATTATAGGTGTTATCAATACAAACAAATAGCTTTTGATTTCTTCTTCGTAAATCATATATTTAGTTGCGCCTAAAATCTTTTTCATTTTAAATTCATTTTTTCTTTTAGTTACATTAAGCAATAAATAAATGATCTCAAGTAATAATATAATTATTGCGGTAATTATTATTGTACTATTAAAAAATGCATTACTATATGATAATAATTCGGTATAAAAGCTCATTTCACTTGTATAAGAGGTCACATATGCATTCGCATTAGAAACAATACTTTCTGCTTCTAAAACGTCACTATTTGAAACTTTAGAGTTAAAATGCACTTTGTAATTAGCTGAATATAGTTTACTATTTAATGTTGATTTACCAAAATAAAAACACAATTTGTCGTCCGTAATACCATAACTAGAATCTAAAAAATTCTTGTAAAGTCGTTCTTTATATATTCCCTTTATTTTAATTGAAAGATTATCATTTTCATACTTTTTGCCTATTACATTGTAATCAGAATTATAAACACTTTCAAACATTTTATCACTAATGTAAATACCGTCGATATCATCATCTTCATAAATTATATCGATATAACCATAGAACTTTGTTTCTTCAAGGGTTGGTGTACATAAAACATCAAAATCATAATATTCATAATGCCACGTTTCTCCTTCAACAATAATTTCACTAAAAACCAAATTATAACGTCTAGAAATAGTCACGTTGTCATATTTTTTAGTAATAATTGGCTCTAAAGTATCACCTGAATATTCAACAAAATAAAGGTTATCCTCACCAAGTCTTTCGTATTGAATACTAACACCACGTACTAATAAAGATTTTATTACTAATAATATCAAGATTAATATAGTTAAAATAGAGAATTCTTTTAGTAAATTTTTAAAATCTTTAAAAATTAAATTAATTTTTCGCAATAATTTTTTCATTTTTTATTTCCACAATTCTTTCAAATTGATTCCACACAAAAGAACTATGCGTTACCATTATTATAGTTACATTATAGTCTTTATTAATCTTTTTTAAAATTTCTACAACATTATTAGTATTAACCTCATCTAAAGATCCTGTTGGCTCATCCAATAATAAAATTTTAGGTCTAGTAACTAATGCTCGTGCAATCGCAATTCTCTGTTTTTCGCCACCTGATAATTTAGAAGTATCTTTATCTTTCAAATCAAAAATATTTAATTCTTTTAACAACGTATCCGTATACGAATAATCTTTAATCTTTCGGTATTTTAGCGGTAAAATAATATTTTCATATGGAGTTAAATACTCTAATAAATTGAAATCTTGAAAAACATAGGAAATATTTTCAAGTCTAAACTTTTCTAATTCTTTTTCTTTAAGATTTGACACTAAAACATCATTTATATAAAGTGTCCCTTCATATGTTGTATCAAGTAGACCAATAATTTTTAGCAATGTACTTTTACCAGCTCCTGAAGGACCGATTATAGATGTTATACTTCCCTCATCAAAAGATATATCTGCGTTATCGAAAATAACTTTATCGAATTTTTTTGTTATATGTAATTTTATGATTTCCATATTTCCTCCTGAAAATTCTCACAACTTTTCTTGAAATTATTCTTGATAGTAAAATTAAAATTATTATCATCGATAAATCAAATAAAAATATTTGGGGCTCAAAAATTTTAATAAAAACAACATGAATAATAAATGTTAACAAAAGTGAGACACTTGAATTTAAAAATAATTCTAGACTTAATTCATTCAATATATCTTTATCTTTTGCGCCTACAATACGCTTTATTTCATATTCTTTAATTGAATTTTTAGAAATATAAATATAAATATTTGCAATACTATAAAT
>CAVGYR010000027.1:0-16838 GCA_963633325.1 uncultured Treponema sp. | reverse complement strand
CATCTATAGCCGTCAATAACAAAGGTATCAATATTTAAAAATTGTTCAGGTTCAAATGAAATATTATTTCTTTCACAAAATGCTTTTACTTTTTCTATCATATCTTTCTTCCTTTTTATATTATTATTGTATCACAAATTTTTTTAAAGTAAACTTATTTGCAAGCTTCATAAATAAGTTTAGTTAGTTCTTTTCACTTTTTATTCAATTTTAGATTATTCTCTAAAGTATTTGCTGGATAAACCATTATGTAGTTTAGTTTATTCTTTTTAGCCATTTTAAGCTTTTCTGGGTCTCTTCTTATATAAGTATCCAGTCAATTGCCTGTTAGATTGGTGTTCTCTCCTAATTTATAGGGTGCTTTACCATGGGAGGGATGCGCATTTAACTCGATAAACAAGTCTAAAGACGGAACATAAAAATCCACATAATAAGGATATCTGGCATCTATCTTTTCATCATAGATTAAATCTGGATACCTTTTAATTAAAATATTATATACCTTTTGTTCAATTAGTGTCCTACAAAGTTGTTTCTTCCTTGTTTGTCGCTTTTTCTTTCTTATTTTATGCCAATTATCACGAAAAGTTTTATCTTTTCATGCAGTCTTAACAGCATTACTCCGAGCTTTATTTCTCTGAATTTTAGTGGCGGGCTCCAAATGTTCTTGATAATCTTTATTAATTTGACTTAATAATTGTTTATGCCTTTTGCTACTACTCTGCTTCTTTCGCTTTTTAGAGATCTTATTTTTATCAGCTTTAGATTTTTTGTTATAATTTTCTTTTTGGGTCTTAGAAGATTTTTTGCCTCGCTGCTTATAATTAGATTTAGAAATATTATAATTCTTTAATAGCTTTTTAACAGAATTTAAATTAGAATCTAATAGTGTAATCAGTTCGGTCCTAGAAATATCCTGTTTTATATAAAGATCTTCTATATATTCTTTACTGTATTCTTGCATTAATTGACTAATATATTTCACACTAATATTATACAATAAAAAAGACGGCTTTTACACCGTCTTCTTATTAATACACTTTTATCTTATATTAGACAGATTGAGTAACTTCAACTGCAGCTTTGTCATCGCCCTTAGTGATAACGATCTTAGAAATTAAGTTTGAGTTTAAGATCTTCATATCATATAATGAGCTAAAGCCTTGTTCCATAGTACCATCTGCGAAACCTAACAATTGAGTAGGTACGATTGGCATATCGTTTATATTTTATGTAAGTCGTTACTTTACATAGTGCTATTCAGCACCTCTTACTCTCATAAGAGACTAGACTATATTATTATCTTTTAAAGATAGAAATTCTTTCAGAAACACTTGTTCCTTACAGGGAGCTACCCCTTAGTCGTTGAACCTTTTCCATTTTACAGGAACTTGGCTGCTGATTGCCCTATAATCTATAATTTTTAAGCATTCACACTTAACTTTACAGCTTATGTTGTAGCTTATAGACCTTCAGGGTTTTCCAGCAATTAAATTTCTTGTCATTTAGTTATTACTAACTAAAGCCACGTTTTTTAATTTTATTTAAAAATTTTTCATGGAGCAAAAATACCAGTAGCTGTAACGCCATCAGCACCTAATACGCCTAGATAGCATTCACCTACGATATCATCTGAATCTGCTGTTAAAGCAGGAGAAACAAATACCTTTAGACCATTAACATTACCAGCGAAGTATGCACCATTAGCAACTGAATTGTTTGCAGCTTGGAAGCCTGGAACAAATGCTAAGATTGGCATTACTTCTGGAGAGATGATCATATAAGTTGGCATGAATTTATTTGTAGCTCTATATACTAAAGTCTTAGCTTGTTCAATAGCTCTAGCAAATGATTCAGCTCTTAATGAATATGCTAAAGTGTCAACATTCTTATCAACCCACTCGATCTTCTTACTTGCTTCACAAGCATTCTTGATCAAGTAAACAGCTTCCCCATCAATTTCCATTTATGTTATACTATAATCGTTTCCATTATAGTGCTATGAGTTGCCTCATAGATCAGACTATATCATGATCCAAATTACCATTTATTTGGACCCCATGCACTTCCATCTTACTTAAGATGTACTCTACTCATTTATTCAGCTAATTAGGTATTAGCCTATACTTTCGATAGTCGTTGAACCTTCCTTATCTCTAAGGCTTGGCTTCTGATTGTCCTTCCGCAGGAGTTTCCAGAAATTCACATGGTAGCCACTATATATTACTATATAGCGATACAAATCCATGATTTATTTTTTAATGAACTTTTTTAAATTGGCCATACTTATTAATTGATTCCAAGAAATAGACGAGTCCTGAAACCATTTGATATCTAAACCTGTTAATTTATTTTTCTCAAAGAAATCATTTAGTCACTCTTTATAACAAATATCGCTTGTTACTATAATGACATTATTATCTTGTCATATTTTAATCTTTTCTTTTAGTCGTTGATTATCAAACACTCCGTACAAAAGGTGCGTTCCTTTAACTTCTAAAAGATAACCTTCAATCTTAAAGTCTATAAACGTTTTATATACTTTGTTATCAAGCGTATAACTAAATGGTATATTTCGTTCTACTTTAAGATTATTTTTCCTACAAAAATTATAAACATCTAATTCTCATTGAGAATCTAGGTATACACCATCGATAATAAATTTTTTATGCTTCTTGCTTACAATTTCTGGAGCTTGACTGACATTTGTAACACCGTACCTCGCTAAACATGTTTGCTTAGTTTTTTCTAGATATTCGTCACATCCCAAATAATAGGGTTGTCCATATTTCTTTAGGCAGGTTTGCTTAACTTTTTGCTTTGTTTCTTCCAATTGAGAAACATTAGTCAAATCTTTAATTCCTGTTCTTTTCTTTATAGTTTCTAAACTTTTATTAAATAGAACTTTTCCGTAGCTTTCGCCAAAATTACTTACTAAAGTAGTTTTAACTTTTTGCTTAACTACGGGTGCTTGCGAGGCATACTCATATCCAAAGTGTTTTAAACATGTTTGTTTATTTTTCTCAGGATTATTGTAAGTAGCGTTGCCATGTCGCTCTAAACAGGTTTGTCTTCTTTTTTTAACAACTTCTTCATTATTTTTTACAGGCAAAGCACCTGGCTTAAAGCCATCGGGACATTCAAATCTCATAACTTGAACTTCTCCGTTGTTATACCAGTGTTTTCCATTATTTTTGTTCATTTTTAAATCATTTCAATATATTCAATTTCTGAGTTAGCTTGTTGCGCTAGAGTTGATTCTAGATCAATTCCGTAATCATTCTTAGATTGGAATGCAGCAAATTGAGAATACTTAATAGCAATTCTTCTTGCTCTTGCTTGTAAACTGATACCTTTCATTTGGCCTACTAAAGTAGGAATCTTTTCTTGCGGAATAGTTTGGTTATCATAGCAATATTTAACCTTAACTGTGCCTGCAGGTAGTGTGCACTTACCTTCAGCTACTACTACTTCTGCTTCTGAACCGTCGCTCTTGATAGCAATTACCTTGTTATCAACAACTGGTGTCCAAGCAGGAGTAAATTCGCCAGCTTCAGCTGTTTCTACGATCTTTTCGCCTGTGTATTCAGCACGAGCTTCTGACATTGCACCTAGTGTGAATGGATCATTAACAACGAAACCTTCCATGCCATTCTTATCAGTACCAAGTGCATAGCTCATATAAGTGATATAACCACTAAAGCTAGCCATTGGCTTAACCATAAAGATATCATTTACAATTAAATTTGGAATTGTAATTGTAGTACATTTATATTATGCTTGATCGCTACTCAAGACCTATATGTCACCATATAGATTGGACTATATTTTATTCCTATATTGTTTTATCCTTTATAGGAACCTTTGTCTTTCCATTTCGCTTGAAATGTACTCTACTCATTTATTCATTAAGATTTTTCTTCTTAATTATACTTTCGATAGTCTCTGAACCTTTCTTATTTCTAAGACTTGGCTGCTGATTGTCTTTACAATCAATTCCTTTTTTGTAAAGAGTTCCCAGCAATTAACAAAGTTTTTAATTCTTATTTGTTTATAAATTTTTTATAGTAGTCTTTTCCATATTTCTGTTCCACAATAGTGATTATATATTTCATCGATATTGGAGAAACTAAACGAACATTATTGGCCTTCATACAATTGTCTTTTGCAGAAGGATCCGAACCATAAGGGTCAATTAGACCTAGATTACTATCTAAAAATTGAGCTCCTTTAATTTCTACTAATTCGTTATCCACAACGAAGTCTGGAAAATATTTATGCCTTTTACCTGTATTGTCAGTATAGTCTAAGCCATCGCCTGAATACCTACTTATACTCTTATTATTATCGAGCATATAGATATAATAATAGAATTCTCAAGAAGAGTCGAACTTAATGTTTTGAAATACTATTTTCTTCCTGAAATTCTCAGACTTATAATAAGAATAGCTATAAGATTCCGGATGCAATACTATTCTAGGATTTGTACATCCATACCGTTCTTGATTTGTTATTGCTCTTTTAGCACAGCTTTCTCTATAATTACATTTTTTAGTTGCAAGCTTTTTTCGAGCACTAATTTCTTCAGAACTTTTTTGTAAATGTCAGTAATTAACTAACTTTGAATATAAAGTTTTACTGATTCCTAGCTTTTGTGCGATATCATCTGATGTCAAATTTACATCATGATATAAATTTTCAAATAGCTCCTTATTAATTTTTAATACTGCCTCTTGTAAAGTCATTTATAAACTTATTCAGAATTGACACAACTTACATTATGTCTAGACACATTTTCTTAAACATACCCATGTCTGATCTTTGAGTTGCGCTAGAAGAAGTATTGAATGCTTCATTCATAAAGTTTGCAACGTTTGATAAACATTGAGCAGTTAGCATTTTCTTAGAGTTACTAAGTTTTTGACCACCATTCTTTTGAGAATAGTAGCTTTCTGCGATCGCTAAACGACCTTTATAAGATTCCATTAAGTTCATATTTTGACATTTCCTTTTCTTTTAATTTATTAAACTTAAAAGTGTATCTGATACGTCATCATCAGAATTAATCAAATCTCGTTCAATGTAATCACCTGATGTCTTGGCTTCTGTAATTTTCACTTTATTTCCATAGTCAAATGGTAAAGCTCTTAAATTTCGCCTTTGATCAGATAACTTTTCGCATACTAAGTCTACATCTTTTGAAGTATAAGACTCAGTAAGTTTTGACTTAACATCTTCAACCGAAAGACCATATGACTCTGCTTTAGTCTTTAAATATAAATCTTTCGTTTTAGATAATGATTCAGAAAGCTTTACAACTTTTCCTTTATAAGAATTTAGATTCTTATTTGCATTATCTAATTGTTCATTTACTTGTGTTAACTCATTTTCTAAACCTGCAACTTTATTAGTAAGTTCAGCTAATTGCTTGTTAGCTGAAACATTTTTCTTTAAAGTTTCATCCAGTCTAGATTTATTAGATTGTAATAATTTATCCTTTTTACTTAAGCTCTCTGTAAGTTGCCTAATTCTATCATTCGAATCTTTGGCCTTCTTTGCAGATTCACTTAATGAAACCACTGCAGTTTTGTACTTAGCGATTTCTTCTTCACTTTGAAGTTCCTTAGCATGGCTAACTGATAATTTCTCTTGAAGCACTAAATTATCATTCTCTAATTCTCTTACTTTTACTAAAGCTTCTTGAAGTTCAGCAGTTACTTCGTCGGACATGTCATCGACAACTTCTTCTTCAGCTTGTTCATCTGTAAGACCTTCCTCTTGTTCTGGCTTAATCAAACCAAGAACTGCGGTAAATTTATTAATAACTGATTCAAGCTTTTCAATAAGCTCTTCATCAGAAATTAAATCTTCTTTATTTGCATCTATAAAATCATACAGTAAATCTAATTTACTATCTGAATTATCTAAAAATTCTTTCGAAGCCTCTACTGAATCTATAGATTCTTCTTGAACTTCGGGTTCTTCCGTTACTTCTGCAGGAATTTCTTCGATAGTTTCTTCTTCTACAGGTTTTTCTTCTAGGTCTATATCTAAATCTTTAAGAGTATCTTCCATAATGGCTCTGTCAGAATCAGAAGCGGACTCTAGTTCTTCTGTTAATCTTTGTCTTAGTGTTTTGTTATAACGAGTTTTATCTAAGGATTCTACAAAAGATAATCTTGCATTTTCTACTGCAGGAATTTCCACTAAATCAAATGCAGTTAAATTATATGTTTCTGGATCAACCTCATCACCCTCAATGCCTGGGATAAGATCGCCAGTCCCTCTTGAAGAGATACCAAATCTATATCCATACTTTGCTAGTTGATATGCAATACGGCCACAAGGTGTATCTATAATATCAACATATGCTACAAGTTCTCCTTTATCATTCTTTTTAGGAGCTTCAGGCATAACACATGCAATCTTTTCCATATCTACTTCTTCATAGTCTGGGTGACATAATTGCCCAAAAATACCACCATTTTGGAATCTTTCTCTAATTAAAGGAGATTCAAATAAATGCTCCCATAATTCTTGCGTATATGATCGTCCATTTCTAGTAGGAGACTTAAAAGAAGCAACTGGACCATACAAACGTCCTAAAATGCCTTTCTTTTCTTTTTCTTCTGCTGAAATGCTTTTAAACTTTAGTGCATTTTCTTCTGTTAATTGTCTTATCATTAAAAAGTCGTCTCCTTATTCATAAAATAATATACGGCAGATTTTACATTGACTCTAAAACTTTAATATCTGCCTTTATTAAATTCAGCAACTTAAGTGCTGGATTTATATTGAAAGTCTTAAAATAAATATCTAAGACTTGAGTTATTTCTGTTGCTCTTACATGCTTTAAGAACATTGATTTATCGTCCGCTTTAAATTGCAAAATCTGATTTAGCATAGCAGATAATGTAGTAAGAACTGTATTAGGATCTGTAATTGTATTTTCATCAGATCTCATTATATTAATATACAGCTTTGAGTTTTTCTTATTATAAGAAGTGCGGAGCTTCCTATAAAATCTAGCGACATCTAATTGTCTTTCTTTATTTATTTTGCTAAGAAGATCTAAAGGAACTGACCTAGAAGACATTAAATATTTAACATCTTCTTTTGTATCTAGTCCTTTATCTTGCATCTCAGTTAATAAAAGTAATAAGTCTGTCTTTGTAATCATTATCTATCTTCCTTTTATTTTACCGCAGAATACGTCATGCCTAAGTCGGTAAAGCTAGGCAAATCTGTGTCTAAATCTTCTTCTACCATTTCACCTGGACTTGGTAGGTCTGAAGAACTCTCTTCAGGTATATCTAATGGTATACTTCCACCTAAAGTAGTATCAACAAATTCATTACCACCTTCTGTATCTGGAACAGAACCTAAGTTATAGTCACTGCCACCTAGGTCAAATTCAGAAGATTCCTCCGTAGCATTTTCTATAGGTTCTTGTTCTTGCTCATCTATAGCATCTTGAATGGCTGCCATCACATTCTCATCTGCAATTGCAGAACCAAGCAATGACTTTAGTGCTTTCAACTTTAGAGTAGGATTTTCGATAGGATCCAACAATCTCATAACACTATCAACATTTTGAATTGTTGTAGCTTCATTGTCTTTTCTATCTTTTTCCTCTTGAGTTGTCGGAGCTTGCATTCTGATAGTAAATTTATTAATATATTGGACTAGCCCTCTATCTAATAAATACAAGTTAACTAAATCTGTGATGCCGGCAATATATTTTGCTTGAATATTTTTAATAGTCTTTGCATATCTACTAGAGATTAAACTTAATGATGTGCCACCGTTAAACCCTGTCGAATCTTCAGTAGACCCTAAATATTGTCCAGGAATTGAAAGACTCGCAAATAATTTTTTCTTTCAATAGTCTAGATCAGTTAAATCACCAACATCGACATCTCCACCAATTTGTCCAGTTGTGACAGCCCCTAGGCCCCCATGTGTTGGAATATAAATAGTATTTTCCATAGGGCCTGGATTAGTATATTCTTGATAAGAATTTGCAGGAGCAACAGCGGTTTTTTGTTCCACCATTTGTTTAACTCGCATTACTACTTTCTTAGCAGAGGTAGGATCCATATCGCCAACTTCAACAGCAACTGTTCTAAGCACTGCTGATTTAGTCATCCTATTTAATAATACAGCATTTTCTAAAAGTGATAATTCTTTCCAAATTTTAAAAGAATTATATAATACTGATTGACCACGCCTTATTGCATATGAACTAGCTATAGTTGAGCCATCATTCTTCGTAGTAGATAATGTAACTTCTTCTTTAATTCTTGAGCTAGCATTTAAGCTCATATGAACGAATTCAGTTGCCTCATACACATCTACATCTGAAGAATTAAATGCATATAAATTAGAATTCGTTGACAAAGAACTTGTATCGTTAGTGCTCCCCCTAACACTTGAACTTGGCACTTCGGTTTTTAAGTAGCCATAAGATTTACCAAATTTAATTAAGTCAAATACTTCTGCTGGGTTTGCAACCATCTCGACATAGTCTGCATATCTATCATTTTTAGAATATGCTTTTACAATAATATCTTCATTTAAGTTCTTTTTTCTATTATCTATTTCCTCTGGATTTACTTCTGATTTTCTATATAATCTTAAGTATAAATCACCATACTTAACTAAAGAGTAAACCCAATCATAAGTATTTTTATTAACATTTATTGAGTCTAAGATTAAATTTACAGCTCCTAAAACTTTTTCGTCTTCTGCTTCGGCTCAAACAATTTGTCCATAATTATTAGGCTCTGCTGCATCTGATGCATAAATATCTAATGCAGAAGAAATAATAGGGTCTTCTGCCATAATATCTAATAAATTATAGACTTCATTTCTTGTCCTTGAAACAGAAGTAAAAGAATTGATCTTAGACAAATCCAAAGTACTACTATCCATACAATCTATTAGTTCTGCTTGGAATGCACTGGACGTATCTATGTCAGTTATTCTGTCTGGCATTGGCTCAGTAACTGTTTTATTTTTATAATCAATTTGGTTAGCAAATGCTTGATTTTTAGCCATTAGTTATCTCCTTTACCACATTAGTACTCCGTCATCAGCCCCAAACCACTCATCCCCTATAATATCTGGTCTAAATGTTGAAGTTTCTTTTATATTTTTATGATTTTCTTTCAAGGCCATTTCGAAAGAATCATTATAGTTTAGTTCTTGTTTATTTAATTCTACCAAAGAAGCTAAGTTTTCGCCGTATTCATATGAATACTCAGCGGCATTTAAACTGGCATCATATAATGCACCACACAAAGCATCGGCACTATCCTTAGAATTAATTCCGTCAGGAGTATGGTCAACTTTGCCACTATTATTATTTCGCTTTAAGCCAATTAATTCTTCAGTAAGAAGATTCGTACCTCTTCTTGGAATCATAATTCGCTCTTCATATATAGTAGACTTTAAATATTGGTATGGCAAGCAAATTCTATCAGAATTTACTCTATCAACGGATAATATTCCAGCATTAAAATGATTATCCTTTAAATACTGCAGCATATCTGCACTTTGGAATGTATCCATCGATATATATTTTATACAGAAATTATTTTCTTTTAACCAATTTATAAAAATTCTTGTCTTTTCAAAACTCACTTGGTGCCCTCTTGGAGCTTTTATAGAAACACAGAAGGCTAATTGAAACAACAAGTCTTTAGTTTCTGGCTGTCCCTCTTTTGGAGGTTTCTTTCCTTTTATCCAAACTCCTGCAATACCGGTTTTATCTCCAGAAATAGACATATCTAGATGAATAAATAAAGGTTTAGACTTCATTTCTACAGGCACTTTAGTCAAGTCAAAGAAGTCACTATACTGAGTTGTGTCATCTTTTCCATTACCGACAGCTATAATATCCTTAGTAAATGGATTTTCGCCCTCAAATTTGCAATTAGCTATTCTCTCACCTGAAATATAACTACTTAAACTTGTAGTAGAAACCCCTGCAATATCAGTTAAGGCGATATCGATATCATCTAAGAAATTCTCATAGTAGCCCATTGGAACATCTAATAAACGATACCCACGATCTCTTAAAGCATTTATTTCATCTTCTGTCGCGTCTAGAGGAACAACTTCAGAGGGCAAGAATTTATTACCTATTGCCACTTTAAATTTCTTAGGTGAATCTTTATCAGTTCTAATTACTCATTGGGGCTCATCAACCACAATTGTGGTCTTAGATTCATTCTTCTTTTTATTTTCAATCCAAGTTTCTAGGAATGATTGCTCTGTCCTTTTAGAAGATGCTAATACCAATAAAGTTGGATTATATTCGCCCTTCATAAAACGAGACTGCATACGAGCTGCGGCAGAGTTAACTAATTCACTTGCGGCTTCTTTCTGCTTTTCAACATCCATATTCTGCCTGAATGAAACTTCATCTTGTCCACACCAAAATAATGCACGACCTATAATATGACTTGGTTTAGAACCATATAATAATTCAATTCCTTTTGGTGGACTCCATTCAGGAAAAGTCGCAGATTTATTTACAGAGCCTCGGGCCATAAACCAAGGTGAGGACTGAATTAAATTCTGCATTTTGCTTCAAGCGACGCCTTTCGCAGCATCTAGAGTAATATTTATTAAAGCAAATGAAATAACATCAATTGGCTGAATTCCATAGAATGCATAAGGATCGCGGAGGCATAACATTCTATATAACTCATAGCATCCTGTAATTGTCATCGCTAATGTTTTTCCTAGACCAATACCGCCCGACAACGCCAATGTATTACAGGTTGACGGCTTTAATGGATCAGGATACATTCGCTTAAATAAGTCTTCTCAATAAGGGAACAGTGTATATCGTCCGTCTGCGTCTGTTAAGCCATTGCCTAAGTAGGTCTTATCATGTAAAAAAGTATAAATATCTACAGGAATTTCTTCGTAATCAGCTAAAAGCAACTCATTCATTTTTTCTGAGCTACCTGAGCTAGACATTTCTTGTAAAATCTTTATAACTGCTTCTCTTTCTTCTTTTGATAAATTTTCTAAGTTAGTCATTAACTACTCTCCTATTTTAATATACACAAAAAAACAAAAAGAGGATAATTCATCCTCTTTCTAAATTATACCTCAGCTCTTTTCCAATAAGTTCACCTACTACCATCAAAGTAATCGGTATATAGATATCTTGTTTCACCTTGACCAGTATTATCTTTTTCATATATATAATATGTTAATTTAAAAGAGGATAATGATACATCCATAAAATAGTTTGATCCTGAGTCTTCTAATGCCCTTACTTTAACAGTATTAGTTGTAGTTACGGCATAGCCTGTCCAGTTAATAGTTCCGTATCCTTGTGCCACTAGTTCGCCATTTATATATAAGCCTATTTTAGGACCAATCGTAGTACCGCCTAAAACTTTACCAGAAAATGTACAAGAGCACGCAGTAATGTACTTTGTTTTATCAGGATAAATATCATCGCCAAACTGCCATGTGTAAGGATTTGTTAAACTAGCGAAATAGGCCTGAGCAGAAATATCATTGTCGGTGCTTCCTGGTACTGTTTTATATGCAGAACGATCATTGCCATTAACATCTCAGCCTTTAAAAATACAACCTGCTGACGGCTTAGGCACTTCATAAATAGTATCATTTTGATGATAATATGGTCGTCACTTAAAATCTTGGCTGGTGCTTGAAGTACTAAAACCAGCTTCTACATATCCAGGTCCCTGGCTGCCACTGTCTGAATAATATCGTCATGGATAAGACGTAAAATTGGCTGTGTCTGTAACATCACTTGTAGGTAAATTATAGGTGCCTCCAGACTCTGAATAATAATATCGAGGATTATATATATAGTCTCCGGAGGTCCACTTAACTCATTCAGCTTTAGGATAGCCATCTTCGTCAGTACCGGCCTCATTAAAGGCTTTAAAAATAATCATTTTATTGGTGGTGCCCTCTTCCCAGGTCACACTATCAGAATATTCAGAGTCTGCTGGCTGTCCTCACACATCTGTAATCGCTACTTTTACATAACAGCCTTCAACAGGACTGATGACAGAGCCTGTCGCGGTATAAGTCGCAGGCGGGTCTGGGCTTGGACCGGGGTCAGGGCCTGGACCGGAACCATTAGGCACGGCATTTGTATATCAATAGCCCTTGAATGGTCATCCATATAAATCAACCATATAAGCGTCAGTATCTGCTTTTGTTGCTACTCATACCGCACCCGCTGTACTTGAAGGATTACTAAAAACAGGACTTCCATTGCTATCAATATATTCGACAAAAGCAACGTGGCCCTCCGTTTTACTACCATTATCATAGCCCCATTTGCCTACGGCCCCTGCCATTGCAGTAGTTCCATCTATAGGACTACTGACATTACCGCCATTGCCAGTATAAACAACCCCACCAATCATAGCTTTTCTAGCTCGTAGCCATATAACGCAGTCTTTACCAGAGTACATATTATAGTGTGTACCTAGTGACAATGGGTCGTAATAAACTGTATCTGCCATACTAATTCATCTCCACTAAGAGTTGTCCACTACTTCACGAGTATACTTCTGTATCATCTGCTGTCTGGGTATCGAATGTAGGGGCTAAAGAATTATAAACCTGGTACATTCCGCGTACCCACTTTGCATACAAATGTATATCATCTGCATCACTATCTGTAATACTTTTTACTGGATCACTAAAAACTCCATCTTTTAAAGTTTTATTAAAAATTCATTCAGGCTCACCATCAATCCCATTTTGATAGTATTCTAACCAAACCTCAACATCGTCTTCTACTTGATCAACACGCGTAGAATCATGCGCTACTTTTGCAAGTTCTTCTACACCTATACCTAAAATATAGTCAAAGGCTACTTGTGATTCGTCTTCGAAACTAGCTGTTCCTGATACTTTATCTCAAATATGGTAAATAATATCAAAAATAGCTACTTTACTTTCTTTTAAACCATATGCCATCTATCTATCTTCCTTCCTTATTTTTACTCTCCACCATTTACAATAAAATCTAGTAGAGCATCTAGAGCAGAAAAGTATTCCCTTAATTTTTCTTCTCTGCCTTTAGTTACAATTAAAGTGAATGGGGCTACAGTATTACGACCAAGGTCGAATGGCCGCACTTCTATCTCTACCTCAGCCTGTTTATAACGGTAGCAACCATTACCATTAAGTTTTTCAAATCCGAGTTCAAGCAAAAGTGCATATTCGCTATCATTACTATATTTGTCGTTTAGCGCCTTTAACTCTTTTATTATAGGAAGCCAAGCTGTCTTATATAATGCTAAAATTTCGTCAAGTGAAGCATATGTGTCATAGCTATATGTATAAACATTTTTTTCTGCATACTTAAAGCAACCACACCCAATATTATTTTTGCTATTATACCTAATAGCCAGCACTTGGTCTCCTTTTAGAAATACTTGTAGGTATGTCTGAGAATTATTCATTTTGATACTTAAATACGCTGGAATGTATGCTTTTAATTCATTAATAAATTCATTTTTAGTCATAATATCTAATTTCCGCCATTTACAATATAAGCTAAGAGTTCATCTAAAGAAGCAAACTCTTCTTCAACTTCAATTTTCTTATTAGTTATTCAAAGCATATAAGATAACGAAATATAATAAGGAAATGAAATCATAACAGTTGTTTCGTCATCGGTTACTAGCTCATAAACTCTCGTCTTTTTATTTAGGCACTTGAAGGCTAGATCCTCTAAAACCGCAGCATCTGCCTTAAAATCAAAGTCTTTAAATTTTTTTATAGCAAACTCAATATCTGATCTATATATAAAAATCAAGTCTCTAATTTTATCGATATCACTAGTATACTTTCTAAATATGTCATAAGATTTAGGAGCAGGAAATGTTTCCTTGTTTAGCCTTAGTTGGATTCCGGTAACAAAATTAGATTTTGAATCAAGAATATCATCGCTAAGTCTAACACTTAGAAAATAAACTTCATATTCTGGAACGCCTATAAATAAGTACTCTGCGTCATTAAATTGTTTTATTCAAATATTTTCTTTAGGAAATAAAGTTTTTACATATTCTTCTATTTTAAAAAATGATACTGACATACTTACCAGTTTACCTCCACTGTTTCATCATTAACTGATATAGCTCTTGCTTTTAAAGCATCAAGTACATCTTTTAAATCAGCCTGATCGTCTAGGTTACCAATTAATCTTCCTCATGAAATAGTTACGGCTTCTACGAACATATCACCTTCGCCTAAAATATTCTGACCGCCATTGATTGTCTTAATATTTTTGCCTGGAACTAAAATATCTTGTTTTGTATGAATTAAATCTGTATTAGCTTCTATTTTATCATCTAGAGTCTTTTCTGATTCTTTAGCTCTTTTAATCTCAGCATTTAGATCATCAGTTAGTACTTTTTCTGCGTCAGTAGCTCGCTTATTCTCATTTTTAGCAGCTTCTCTTATTTCATCTAAAAGAGCATCAGTTTCGGCAATTGTATAGTACGGACCTTGCGAACCAATTAAAACCCAAGTATAAGATTTTCCTTGTAAAGCAAAAGGTAATGAATTAAAATTATTACCAACTAATCTTGCAAGAGTCGCTTCTTCGACATACCTATAATAAGTAGTCGCATTATCAAGAGTTTCATCTTTTAAAACTTTGATAATATCAGATACATTAAGTGGTTTATCATAATTAATTAATTCTTGTTTTGTTCCTACAATATCAACAACATCTGAAGAAGCTGTAATTGAATCAATTTGAGATTGCAAATATTCATCTGAAGCAGTTCGCTCTTCAGTTTCTTTTAATTCAGCTTTAACTGCTCTTTCATTTTCCGCATCTATTTTTTTATCTAGAGTTTCTTCTGCCTTGCCTGCTCTATGAATTTCCGCATTTAAACCATTAGTTAAAACAGTATCCGCATCAATACGAGCTTGTTCTTCTATATCTATATTCGTTTGTAAAACAGACTCAGCATCTTTAGCCCTAGCAATCTCAGAATTTAAATCATCAGTAAGAACTTTTTCGGCAGCTTTTGCTCTTTTAATCTCTGAGTTTAAATTATCAGTTAAAACATTTTCAGCATCTTTTGCTCTAACAATCTCAGAATTAAGATTATCTGTTAAAACTTTTTCTGCGTTTTTCGCTCTATTGATTTCACTATTTATTTTATTATTTAGAGCGGTATCTGCATCAGTACGAGCATCTCGTTCTTCCTTTAAGAAAGCGTCTATTTGTTCTTGAGTATAGTAAGGACCTTCTGAAGCAATTCGCATCCAGGTATAAGTTGTACCTTGGAAAACAAACGGTAAACTATTGACATGATTAATTGCTAATAAAGTATTTAAAGTTGTTTCTTGAATGTAACGATAATAAGTAATTGCACCATAAAAACTTTCATCAGCCATAACCTTTATTATGTCATTTGTAGTAATATGTTGATTATAATTTAAAAGTTCTTGCTTTGTCTTTACTATATCAATCACATCTGAAGCACTATTAATAGCTACTAATTGTCTTTGTAGATCATTATCTTTCTTAATAGATCTATCAATTTCTGCATCTAATTTGTCAGTAATTGCTTGCTCTGCTTCTGTCGCTCTATTGATTTCATTATCAATTCGAGTATCTACTCTCCATATTTCAGAAATACGTATTTCTTGTTCTAGAGATTCAGCTTCTTTAGCTCTAAGAATTTCAGAATTAAGATCGTCTGTAAGAATCTGCTCAGCTTGTTTAGCTCTATCAGTTTCATTATCTATACGTTCATCTAAACGAGTTACTTCAGAAGTACGCGTTTCTATTTCATTATTTAAATTTTCGGTAATTTTAGCTTCTGCTTGGGTAGCTCTAAGAATTTCATTGTCGGTCTTAGATCTAATAGCCTGTATATCTTCTTTAGAAGAATTAATCTTAGCTAAAAGATTTAATTCTAATTGCTCTTCTGCTTTTTTAGCCCTATCAATTTCACTAGTTAACTTTTTAGATAAATTATTTGTAGTATTATTTAGCTCATAGATCTTTACATTTAGTCTGTCTTCTGTTTTTGAATTTTTAGAATCAATATATTCAACTAAATCTTTCTGATCTTCAATATTTCCTGAAATATTACCCCATTTTGGGTCGGTTGGATAAACAAACGAACCATGTAGCTTATCGTTACTTAATGTTTCATCTTTATATTTCATATGATTAATCTCCTTTCTAATCTAATACTATTAGCCTGGACTTGTTTATAACAGTATCTATATGCTCTATTTCTTCTTCTACATAATATACTTTAACTTCGTAATAGTACGTCCCAACATCTAAATTAATAGTATCTTCTGGTAAAAGAGTTACTCATAAATTTCCATATTCATCTAAATCATCTACTGTTAACTCTTTCTTAACAATAGCTTGATCAAAGCCATCTTTGGCACACATAATACCAAAAAAAGCTATATCTCCTTCTTCTAACTGCATAACTGACCTATAGGGAAATTTACCTATATAAAGTTCAATAGGAAACTTAGTATAGTCGCCTTTTACTATAGTAATCACATTATTCTTTGTAATATTATACATAAATTTTACCTCTTTGTAAACTAAAATTTCTACATTATATTATACAGAGAAGCCTACTCTGTCCTAAATTTTAGCCTTTTGCAATGTAAAAAAAGTTTACATCGATGTAAAGATAGTTTACATCACTGGCTGAAATGGTGTAAAGAAAGTTTACATAGACGTAAAGAATCTTTACATCGCAACGTAAAGAAAGTTTACATAGATGTAAAAAAAGTTTACATCTCTCGCGCGCGCGTAACTATATTAATAA
>CAVGYR010000026.1:9198-16929 GCA_963633325.1 uncultured Treponema sp. | reverse complement strand
ATATGATATGTAACTATAAGGGTGGAAATGTAAAAATTTCCATCTTTATTTTTATATACTATTTTGATATAATAATTAAGGATTTTATCGTATATTTCAAAAACAAAAAAATAATTATAAATATATTTATACGAAAATTTAATATTGAATTTATCTTGGAGGAAAATATGAAAGATATTAATTGTGCTTATTGCATGAAAGACGAAAACCCAAGTCTTTATTTAAAATTTGGTTATTTTGCATTTGAAACTAAGACATCAAATGTATATATTTTTAGAGAACAATCTCATCCTGGAAGATGTATCGTAGCTTATAAGGATCACGTTTCTGAAATTGTAAACATTTCAGAAGAAGAATCAAGTGCTTTCTTAGCTGATGTTAGACATGTATCTATGGCAATTCATAAAACATTTAATCCTGTTAAAGTAAATTACGGTGCTTATGGTGACACAGGATGCCATTTACATATGCACCTATGTCCTAAATATAAAGATCAATTCGAGTGGGGCGGAGTATTTGAAATGAATCCTCACAAATTAGAACTAAATGATGAACAATTAGCAGAGATTGCTAAAAAACTTGAAGCAGCTTATAAAGAAGTTATTTCTAAGTAATAAATTTTAAATTTTATGAAAGGAAATGACTTTAAATATAGATGAGCAAAATAAATATTATATCTCTTGGTGGATGCCAAGAAAATGGTAAAAATTTATATGTAGTCGAAGTCGATTCACACCTTTTTGTATTAGATTGTGGTATTAAATATCCTACTAGTGAATTATACGGCGTTGATTATATAAGAGCAGATATGACATATCTAGAGAGTCGTAAAAAAGATATTTATGCCCTTATATTAACTCATGCGCATGAGGATGCAATGGGTGCTGTCGGACAATTTGTTAAATTATTCCCTGAAACTAGGATTGTAGGAAGCAGATTTACTTTAGCTCTTGTTAAAGATTTATTAATCAGTAAAGAAATTGAATTTGATGAAACAAAATTTAAGGTTGTAGATTCTAAAACTAAATACAATTTAGGGGAAACAGGAGTTTCTGTAACATTCTTTAATACTGCACATAATGTGCCTGATAGTTACGGGGTTGTTGTTCATACTCCTGATGGTAACATTGTATATACATCAAATTTCACATTTGATCCTAATCAACATCAAGCTGATTATCTAGCAATGTTTAGTGCTTTAACACGTGCCTCTAAAGAAGGAGTACTAGCACTTATGTGTGAATCTGTAGGTGCTTTATCCGAAGGCGCTCGTGGATCGATTTTCGAATTTAAACAACGTTTAGAAGGTTTATTTGTAAGTTCTAAAGGTCGTATGATTATTTCGATGTTCTCATCGGATATTCAACGTATGCAACAAATAATAAACATTTGTGGAACTTTTAACCGTAATATTGCAATTTTAGGTAGAGATACACAACGTATAGTAAACCTAGCTATTAAGATGGGATATTTAACATTCCCTCAAGATCGACTTGTAAAATTAAATTATATCAATGATAAAAATACTAATAACGATCCTAATTTAGTTGTTATTGTTGCAGGGGAAAGACATCAACCATATCACACTCTAACTCGTATGGCTGAATGTAAAGATAGATTTATCAATATCAACAAAAATGATAATATTGTCGTTTTAACTAATCCTTACCCAGGAACTGAAAAGTTAGCGGCTAGAACACTTGATACAATTTTTAAGGTTTGTACAAATGTAATTACATTTGATAAGAATTTAATTCCTGAAAGCCATGCGGATAGAGAAGAAATTAAATTACTTATAAACATCTTACGTCCTAAATATATATTCCCTGTAATTGGTGAGTATAGACATCAATATGCATTAATTCAAATCGCAAATTGTGTAGGATTCAATGCACAAGATAATCTAATCATTTGTGAAAATGGTGATATTCATTCATTTACAAATGGACAATATTTAGGTATTAAGGGTGAAGTACCTGTAGGCGAAATTATGTCTGATGGTGAAGAAATTGAAGAAGTAGGACAAGCTGTAATTAAAGACCGTGAAATCTTAGGTGAAAACGGTGTGGTAATGTTAACGGCTAATATTAACCCTCGTACTAAAGAAGTTATTAGTCCACTTCAAATTGTCACAAAAGGATTCTCATATATTTCTGAACATCCTGAATTTGAGGCACAAATTAGAGAATCATTCGATAAGGTTTGTGCTAAACATTTAAGTGGTGAGAGAATTGATTGGAAAGAATACAAATTAGATGTAACTCGTGAAATATCACGTTTAATTTATAAAGCAACTAATTCTCATTCTCAAGGTCAAGATGGCCCTATTATTATTCCAATCTTAATTTCAACAGACCCACTTCACTTATTAAGTCCACGCATTAATTTAGATGAATCTAGATTAAATATAAAGAGAAAGAAAGATTTCTCTAAAAAAGTTGATAGTGGAATTAAATTTACTAAGACAAGTGATGGTAAAGAAGTAGTAATACCTAACCTTCAAAAAACACGTCAAAAACAAGAACGTAATAAGCCTATTTTAAAAGAAGCGGTTAAAACTAAGCCAGGATTTCAAAAGAAGACTTTTAAGAAACGTGTAGTTAAAGGAAAGACAATGGAAAATGCTTAAATTAGATAATTTAGATGTTATTTTTACTCGTGAATCAGTTAGAGATTTTAGTGATAAACAAATTTCTAAAGAAGAAATAGATGTTATAATTCGAGCCGCAATGTCAGGCCCTACATGTGTTAATTCACGCGATTATGCCTTCATTGTTGTCGATAAAAAAGAAATTTTAACTGACATTTATAATCTTCTAGGTCCACAAAGTAAATCGCTATTGTGCGCAAGCCATGCGATTGTTATTTTACGTGATATCTCACGTAGTTTTAAGAGCGCACCTGAGTATAATATAATTGATACGTCAATAGCTGCACAAAATATCATGTTGTCAGCTAACGCATTAAATATTGGTTCAGTAATGTTAGGTGTATGGCCTCAAGAAGATAGAGTTAAAAAAATAGATAAATATTTTAATTTACCAGATACAGTAAGTACGACAAGTGTTATAGCACTTGGCTACAAAAAAGATATAACAAATGGAAAGAATCACTTCGAAAGTGATAGAATTCATTACAATAAATATTAATTTTTAGACATGTTTGATTGTTCAAGCATGTTTTTTTATAAAAAAAACGTAATCAAAAGATTACGAAAAATTATTTTTTTAAAACTTTATTTGCAAATTCAAGATAATCCTTAATAGCTCGCTCATATTTTCCTGTTTCTTTAGGAATGTAGTAAGTATGACCTTTAAATACTTGTGGCATATAGTTTTGATAAACAATATCATTTTCAAAATCGTGAGGATATTTATACAAAGAAAAATTACCTTTTATTTCTCTATTTAATATATTTCTAGGTATCTCAAATTCTGCTGTTCGTTCAATATCGGCTAGAGCTTTATCGATTGCGCTTTCAGCACTATTTGATTTAGGAGATAAAGCAAGAATTATAGTAGAGGCGCTTAAAGGGATTCTAGCTTCAGGAAATCCTACTCTTTTAGCTACATTTATTGCGCTCTCAACATAAGATGCAACTTGCGGGTTAGCTAGACCTATATCCTCATAAGCGATGATAGAAAGGCGTCTTACAATGATATCGATATCACCTAGTTTGATAAGTTTAGCTAAATATAATAGTGCCGCATCTACGTCTGAGCCTCTAATAGATTTTTGAAGAGCCGACAATAGATCATAATAATTTAGACTTTTACTGTCTAATTTCATAGCTTTTATGCCGCAAGCGTTTTTAGCATCTTCTAGACTAATTTCTCCCTCAAATAATGTAAGAGTTTCAATCATATTAAGTGCAGTTCTAATCTCTAAACCTGAATTTGATACAATATAATGTAATATCTCATCACTAATACTTACTTTATTAAATAATTCATTATTTGAAACAACTTTTTTAAGAAGATGAAATATATCATTTTCACTTATTGGTTCCATTTTGTAGATATTACATCTACTTCTAATAGCTGGGTTTATTGCAATATAGGGATTTTCAGTAGTTAGGCCTATGATTATGATTTTACCTGATTCAGTATATGGTAATAAAAAATCTTGAGTATCTTTTTTCATCCTATGAATTTCGTCAATTATAACAATTGCTCTATTATAAATTTTTATTGAATCCGCAATTTCTTTAAGAGTTTGTTTGGTATCTATAGATGCATTAAATGAAAAAGATTCTAAATTATATTTTTCTTTAATAATACGAGCGATAGTAGTTTTCCCAGATCCTGGAGGCCCGAACAAAATAAAGGAGTGAAGACTGTTTTTCTCACACATTAGTCTAATTATTCCTTTTTCACCAACGAGTTTCTCTTGACCTATAATATCATTAAATGTTTTAGGACGAATATCGTATGCTAGTGGCATAAAAAATCACCTCAAAACAATTATAACAAAAAATTTTAAATAAGTATAAACTTGTCACACATTATGTTTTATAATAAAGGCATAAAAAGAAAGAGAGGTATTAGATATGCCTAAAAAGAACTTAGATATAAAATATGAAATAGATGAAAAATTTGATGCGATGAATATTGGTGAAATTCAAGAACTTTTAGCATCAGATGATGAAAAACTTAAGAAAGAATATCTTTCATACTTAACTCGTAAATCACACAAAGCAAGATCAAAATTTAACGGAGGAAGACGTCCTAAGACAAATGTAGATATACATAAAATTAACAATGAATGGGATAAAAAAATAGAATTCCGTAAAACTATTGATGGTACATTAGAGGATTACGAAGCTGAAAGAAATAGAGGCGCAATCGTAGGTGCAAAGAAGAAGAGTAAAAAGACAAATTCACCATTACAAGTTTACATCAACAGCTTTAGAAAAACATATAAGATTGATATTTTAAAAGTTGTTGAAAATTTAGAAAGTACAGTTTTATTACTTAATTCAGATATCCGTCTTGCAAAATTTCAAAAGGGTCCTAAAAAAACTTATAACTACACTATAGACGATTCTAAAAAAGAAGAATTCTATAAAATTTATAAGCAAAAATACAAAGAGATGATTGCAAATGCATATAAGCTAATGCTAAGTAAAAAAAGAATTGAGCCAACTGCTGAAGAATTTAATAAATTTGCAAAAGGTTACGACAAAATTATTAGAGAAGTAATTAATATAGATAAAAATATTTCTGTACCTTCATTTGGTGGAATGAATCAAAATGAATTTAAAGAAATATTTAAAAATATTCTTGACATTAAATATGTAGATGACTCACACTATGATAGATATTTAAGAATGCCTATTAAAAACTGTTCTAATCTTAAGAGTAACGAAATTAAATCTATTTTAGAAACAACTCATAAAGATTTTGTCCAAACACTTAAAGGCGCGCAAACTGAGACTGATCCTCTTGTTCAAGGACAAAGAGTTTTAGAGAGTGTAAAAAAATCTTATTTAACAATAAATAAAATTCATAGTTCCCATGGATTTTGGTTTAAACATTTACACAGCAAAACATATAAACGTGAACAACAATATTTAGATGCGATTAGAAATGTATGTGTTGCAAAATTTAAAATTGATAATGAACCTCTAGATAATAATAAATTTATTGACTACATGTGTAATCCATTTGAAGATAAGGAATACTTTGTATTTTCTAAAGAAAATTCATTAGAACAAATTGGTAAAGGATTAATTTATACTTTAACTAATGATAATATTCTTGAATCAAATGAAGAATATTTAGAAGAAGACAAAATTCTTGAGGTTGATGAAGAAAAAGACTTTGAAGAAGTTAAGGAAGAACAAGAACTAGATAATAAAGCTGAAGTTAAGGATGAAGCTATTAATCAAAACAGAATCAATATTAATGTTGATTTAAAAGATAACAATGTTATAAATGATAAGGTTGAACCTGTCGAAGAAAAAGTTGTTGTTCAAAACGAACTAAAAAAGTAAATCATTAATTGAGGCAGTGTAAAAGCTGCCTTTTTACTTAATGTAGATATGTGAAATTTACGTGAAAAATATTTATTTTTTGTAAAATACATTAATAATGTAATATTAATGTTTATATTAATCATAACTAGATATTTATATGTTTTGCTAGTTAACAAACTTTTTAATTATTTGTTTTAATAAAACATTAAGAAAGGAGTATTATGGAATATATTAATATAATTTTAGGAACATTATCTTTATTGTTATGTATTGTTTTAATTGTTATGTTCTTAAAAAACAAAAATGAGAAAAGTTCTTTATCAGAGAAAGATTTAAAAAACATTAGGGAAAGTGTTAGTGAGTCAATTAAGAGTTTATCTGATAGCATTTCAAATTTAGTCGCAATCAAAAACGACGCAATAATTAAAGAAAATAATCAAAAGTATGAAGAGGTAACTAAAAAAATAAACGAATTAGAAGAATCGTTTGATTTGTTTGTTAAAACAAATAGTGATTTCAGAGAATTGGTTAACAAAGAAATTAATAGCCTAGAAAAATTATTTATTGATTATAAAAATGAATTTAGTAAAGTAAATAACGAACACTATAAGGATTTAAGTGAACGCTTTAACACATTTAAAAATAATTATGTACAAGATCATAACGCTCAAAAAGATGAGTTAATGAACAAACTTGAACACGAAATAAAAGAATTCAAGGAAAATGTTAATAATACTTTAAGTGAGTTTAATAAGTCAATCAAAGAAAAATTAACCGAAGTTAAAGAAGAAACTAAAGAATCAATTAAATCACTAAGTGAAAATGTATCAAAAAATTTAAGTGAAATTAGAAAAGATAATAGTGAAAAATTATCTCAAATTAATGATTCGGTAAATGAAAAATTACAAAAAACATTAGAAGAAAAATTAGATGAGTCCTTCAAAACTGTGCTTACAAATATTAATTCGGTTAATAATGCGATTGGTGAAATCAAAGGTATAGCTAGTGATGTCGGTTCTTTAAAAAATATATTAACTAATGTTAAGACAAAAGGTATAATGGGTGAAGTAATTTTAGGTAATATTATTAAAGAATTCTTAACATGTGGACAATACGAAGAAAATGTAGTGACTAAAAAAGGATCTAGTGAGAGAGTAGAATTTGCGATTATATTGCCAGGTACAAAAGATGAACATGTTTATTTACCTGTAGATTCTAAATTCCCATATGAAGATTATGCAATAATTCAATCAGGGGAGAGCCGTGAGGCAGTAGAGAATGCTAGAAAGAGTTTAAGACAAAATTTACTTAAATATGCAAAAGATGTAAATGAAAAATATATCGATGTACCAAATACAACAGATTTTGCGGTAATATTCTTACCTCTAGAAGGATTATATTTAGAAGCATTAAATATGGGTCTTTTTGAAGAAATTCAAAATAAATATAAAATAAATTTAACAGGTCCTACAACATTTACTGCCTTCATTAATTCTCTAAATATGGGATTTAGATCACTATTAATTCAAAAAAAGAGTGCCGATGTATTTAAATTGCTAGGTGCGGTTAAAACTGAATTTGGTAAATTTGCCCAATGTCTTGAAAAGACTAAGAAGAAAGTAGATGCGGCTGCAGACGAACTTAATAATCTAGTAGATACTCGTACTAGAGCTATTAATAAAAAATTAAATAGTATTGAAGCTCTTGATGAAGAAACTACAAAAGCTATATTAGGCACAGACACTGAAAAAAGC
>CAVGYR010000026.1:0-9188 GCA_963633325.1 uncultured Treponema sp. | reverse complement strand
AAATGCTTAATTAATGAAATTGTTTTATTCTGTGGTATAATATTAGAGTAATTTGTAAATTAGTGAGGTATTTTATTATGGATTTAAAACAATATGTAGCTTCTATTCCAGGATTTCCTAAAGAGGGTATAATTTTTAGAGATTGTACACCTATTATTGCAGATCCTGAGGCATTCCAATATGCAATTGATAAAATGGCAGAATTTGCTAAAAAGGTAGGCGCTAATGTAATCATGGGCCCTGAAGCTCGTGGATTCATTTTCGGTTGTCCTGTTGCTTATAAATTAGGTTTATCTTTCGTTCCTGTTAGAAAACCAGGTAAATTACCTAGAGAACAAGTTTGTGTTGATTATGACCTTGAATATGGTAAAAACACTTTATGTATTCACACTGATTCTCTTAAAAAAGGTGATAAAGTTTTAATTATTGATGACTTACTAGCAACAGGGGGAACTGTAGGTGCTTCAATCGAGTTAGCACACAAATTAGGTGCTGAAGTTGTAGGCGCAGCCTTTGTTATTGAATTAGTTGATTTAAAAGGAAAAGAAAAATTTAATTGCCCAGTATTAAGTTTAACTTCATACGAAGGAGAATAATTTTTTAAAAAGGAGGGGCTTTATATGGATCAAGATAATGATAAGTTAGTAGATTATAATCGATTATATAATAAAGTTCATACATATATTACACGTGAGGAAGATCTTAATCTTATTCATAAGGCCTTTCTTTACGCAAAAGAAAAACATAAAGATCAATTTAGAAAATCAGGTGAACCTTATATTATTCACCCTCTTGAGGTTGCAATAATTCTAGCTGAACTTCATGGTGGTCCTAATACAATTTGTGCTGGTTTATTACATGATGTAGTAGAAGACACGCCTACTACTACTTACGATATCACGCAAGAATTTAATGCGGATATCGCAAACATTGTAGATGGTGTAACTAAAATTAATAAATTAAAGTTTTCATCCCTTGAGAAAGCTCAAGCATCTAACCATCAAAAGATGTTATTTGCGATGGCTAAAGATATTCGTGTAGTTATCGTTAAATTAGCTGATAGACTTCACAATATGAGAACTCTTGATTTTCAACCTGTTGAAAAACAAGTAAGAATTGCAAATGAAACACTAGAAATTTATGCGCCTATAGCTGATAAACTCGGTATCTTCCAAGTTAAGAGTGAACTTCAAGATAGAAGTTTAAAGTATATTGATCCGCTAATGTATACTAAGATTACTAATCTAGTTCATCATACTGAAAAAGATAAAAATGGTGTAATTGATAAGATTGTAAGCGATGTTAACAAAATTTTACAAGAAGCTAATGTCAAATATACAATTAAAGGTAGAATGAAAAATACTTATTCTATCTATAAAAAATTACAAAGCAAGCATAAAAATTTTGATGATATTTATGATATTTACGCAATTCGTATCATTGTTGAAAAAGTAGAAACTTGTTATCAAGTTTTAGGTATCATTCATGCTCATTTCACTCCAATTCCTAATCGTTTTAAAGATTATATTGCGGTACCTAAATCGAACATGTATCAGTCCCTACATACTACAGTAATCGGTCCTAATGGTAATATTTTCGAAGTTCAAATTAGAACAGAAGAAATGGATTCTATTGCTGAATATGGTGTAGCTGCTCATTGGGCTTATAAAGAGAATGTTCAATATAACAAAGAGCGTGAACAATATGAAATCGCGCAAAAGTTAAAATGGTATTCAGATTTAGTACTTATGACAAACGAAGCTGGGAACAATGCGGAAGACTTCGTAGATTCAATTAAAAATGAAATCTTAGATACTAATGTTTATGTATATACACCAAACGGCGACGTAATCGAATTACCACAAGGCTCAACTCCAATTGATTTTGCCTATAAGATTCATTCAAATTTAGGTAACAAGATGGTCGGCGCAAACGTAAATAATAAGATTGTGCCTCTAAACTATGAATTAAAAACAGGCGATATTGTTTCAGTTAAAACATCTAATTCCTCATTCGGACCATCTGAAGATTGGTTAAATATAGCTAAAACTAGTCACGCAAAACACAAAATTAGAAATTTCTTAAATGTACAAAATCGTGATGTATTAATTGATAGAGGTAAAACTAGTTTACAAATAGAACTATCAAGCCAAAAATTACAATTTGATATTAATGATAAATTTGTTCAAGCTAATTTTTCGAAAAATAATATTAAAACTGTTGATGATATGTACCTAGAAATAGGTAAAGGATTATTATCCGTTAAGACTGTCGCAAGTAAAATCAAGAGCGAAACAGTAACAGAAAACGATGACGATAAACTTCAAAAGAGTATTGAAAAGAACCAAAGAATGTTAAAGACTAATTCTGATACAGGTGTTGTCGTTGAAGGTCTTGCAAATCCTAAAATTAAGATTGCAAACTGCTGCTTACCTATTCCTGGGGATAATATAATCGGTTTTATTACTAAAGGAAACGGAATTGTAGTTCACAATAAAGATTGTCAAAATTTATCTGCACTAGACAAAAAGCGCTGTATTGATCTTGAGTGGGCATATAATATTAATCGTAAATATCCTACTGAGATTAAGATTTTAGCTACTACTAGAAACACATTAATTGGTGAAATAATGAATTTATTATCAAGCCACGATATAAATGTGTCTGATTTCAATGTTAAAAATAATATTGATTTAGAATCTGTTATTAAAGTAAAGGTTATTGTATCAAATCTATCAGATTTAGAAACTTTAATAGTTAATTTGAAGAAGATTGAGGGCGTTCATAATATCGAACGTGTATTATCATGAGAATAGTTGTTCAACGAGTAAACGACGCTTATTGCAAAATTGATGGAAAGATTATTTCTGAGATTCAAAAAGGATTTATGTTGCTAGTTGGTTTCACAGAAGGGGACACACTAGAAACTTGTGCTAAACTTGCAAAAAAAATCCAAGGACTTAGAATTTGTGCTGACGAGACTGGCAAAATTAATAAGTCCTTAAAAGATACAAATGGTAAAATTTTATCTATTTCTCAATTCACCTTATATGCTAATTTAAATGGAGGCTATAGACCTTCATTTACTGAAGCGCTTAATTACGAAGAAGCTAATAAGTTATATCTTGAATTTAATAAAATGTTAAGAAGTTATGATTTAGAAGTTTTAGAAGGCGTATTTGGAGCCGATATGGAAATAGGTTTAAAAAATATGGGTCCGACTACAATTATTGTAGATTCAAGGGACTTAAAATAAAAAAATAGAGGTTAAATATGAATGTATATATGATAACTCTAGGATGTTCTAAAAACCAAGTAGATAGTGAAATGATACTTGGTTTTTTAAAGAACCACGGAGCTAATGTTGTAGCTTTACCTGAAGAAGCTGATATATTAATGGTTAATACTTGTGCATTTATTCTATCAGCACGTGAAGAAGCTATCAACACAATTTTAGAACTTGCAAAATATAAAACAGGGAATAAAAAATTAATCGTTATGGGATGTTTAGCTCAACGCTATAAAGATGAACTTATCCCCGAACTTCCTGAAGTAGATTATTTCATGAAAATTGATGATTATAAAGATATTTCTCGTGTATTAAATAATTTATTACATACTGATTACAAAGAAAGTGATTTATTAAGCTTTACAGAGCGTGTTACAGATACACCTAATTACATGACTTATGTAAGAATTTCGGACGGATGTTTAAATCGTTGTGCTTTCTGCGCTATTCCTTTAATTCGTGGTCGCTTAAAGAGTAGAACTATTGAAGATATTAAAGATGAAGTAAGTAAAGCTGTTAAAAAAGGAACTTACGAAATCAATATAATCTCACAAGATACAACTCGTTATGGTTACGATTTATACAAGAAAAATGCACTTGTAGATTTACTAAAAGAATTAGTTACTATAGAAGGAAATTACAAGATTAGATTATTCTATTTATATCCTGAAATTGTAACAGATGAATTAATTGACTTTATTAAGGATAATTCTAATCATATTATGCCTTATTTTGATATTCCTTTACAACATTCAGAAGACAAAGTACTTAAGGCCATGAATAGAAGAGGAAATAGAGAATATCTAGTTTCTTTATTAAATAAGATTAAGGAACGTATTCCTCATGCAATTTTTAGAACAACTATGATGGTAGGTTTCCCAGGTGAAACTGAAGAAGATGTAGATAACTTAATTAAATTTATGAAAGAAATTAAATTTGATAGACTAGGCGTATTTACATATTCTCCTGAAGAAGGTACTAAGGGCGCACTAATGGAACAAATCCCAGATTCTATTAAAAACGATAGATATAACCGCGTTATGGAAGCTCAATTCTATATTTCTCTTGAAAAAAATAGAGAAAAAATTGGTAAAAACTTCGATGTATTAATTGAGTCATATGATGAGAGTCAATTCATGTATACAGGAAGAAGTTACGGGTTTGCGCCTGACGACATCGACGGATGCGTTTATGTAGCTGCTCACGAAGAATTAAAGCCTGGTCAAATTGTATCAGTAAATATTAAAGATGCGGATAGCTATTCTTTAACTGGTGAACAAAATGACTAAACAAGTAAATGTTATATTGTTTGAGCCTGAAATTCCTGCAAATACAGGAAATATCATGAGAACTTGTGTAGGTTTTAATGTTAAATTACATTTAATAAGACCTCTAGGCTTTAAATTAGATGATGCTCATCTAAAAAGAGCTCATCTAGATTATTTTAAAGATCTAGATATGGAAATTTATGATAATTTAGATGATTTCTTAAAGAAAAACGAGAATCCTGAAATATTTTATTTAACTCGTTACGGACATATAAGTCCTGATAAAATTGATTATACGCCTTTTAAAGAAGATAGAAATAAGAAACTTTATTTTATGTTTGGTAGAGAATCTACAGGAATTCCTTATAATATTTTACATGACAATTTAGACCATTGTTTTAGAATTCCTACAACAGACAAAATTCGAAGCCTTAATTTATCTAACTGTGTTGCAATGGTATTATTTAGTGCATTAAGCGCCCTAGATTTTCCAAATCTTATTCGTCACGAACCAGACACTTTTAAAGGTGAGTACTTTATAGATAACTATAAGGAGAATTAATATGTATGATAAATATGCACTTGAATTTGATAAAGTGCTTGAAAATGTAAAAAAATATGCATTTTTAGATATAACAAAAGATAGAATTGTAGATTTAAATCCAAGGGAGAACATCGATGATTTAAATTGTTTGTTAGACAAGGAAGAAGAAGCTATTAAGGTAATTTCCGCTCTAGGAAATATTCCTCTAGATTTTGTACGTGATGTACGTGAAGAATTAAAAAAAGCTTCAATCGGTTCAATTTTATCAAGTGAACAATTATATAAAATTTTAATTTTAATCCAAAGAACTACATCTCTTAAAAATTATTATAGAGATATTACAAATAAACATCTTGATATTACTAATCTTTCATCTTATTTTTTATCATTATCTGATAATAAAAAATTAGGCCAAGAGATCGAAAGCGCAATTGATGAAAATTATAAAGTAAAAGATAATGCAAGTATGTCATTATTTAAAGTTCGTAAACGCATTCAAATGGAAGAAAACCATTTAAGAAGTTATATGAACTCTTTACTTATGAAAGAGTCAAGTCGTTTGACTGATAATATCATCGTTATGCGTGATAACCGTATGTGTTTATGCGTTAAAGCTGATAGCAAAAACCAAATTAAAGGTGTAATTCATGATCAATCAAGTTCAGGTACTACATTCTTTATTGAACCTGAGGAAGCTTTTAACATTTATACGCATATCGAAGAATTAAGAGTAGAAGAAAAAAAAGAAGTTGAACTTGTTTTAAAAGGCTTAACTCTACTTGTTGAGTCACATAGCGATGAACTTAATAATGACTTCTCGCTTATTTCTGAACTAGATTTTATATTTGCATTATCTCGTTTTGCCTATGAAAACGAATATACTCGCCCTCTAATTAATCAAAAAGGTTATTTTAATTTGATTGAGGCGGCTCACCCTTTAATTGATAAAGAAATAGTTGTTAAAAATACTATAAAATTAGGACAAAATTATTCGACAATTATTATCACCGGTCCTAATACAGGTGGTAAAACTGTAGTTCTTAAATTAGTCGGACTTTTAACATTAATGTCTTTATCAGGTCTTTTCATCAGTGCTAAAGAAAATAGTGAAGTAAGTTTTGTAGAAAACGTATTAGTAGATATCGGTGACGAACAATCTATCGAACAAAATCTATCTACATTCTCGTCTCATATGAGTCGTATTTCTAACATTTTTAAAGTTGTAAATAAAGACTCTTTAGTATTATTAGATGAAGTAGGAAGTGGAACCGATCCTAAGGAAGGTGCTAGTTTAGCTATTGCAATTATCGATAAATTAACACGAATTGGCGCTAGAGTTATTTCTACAACTCACTATTCAGATTTAAAAGCTTTTGCCTATAATAATAAAAATATTGTAAATGCATCTGTAGAATTTGATAGTGAATTGTTAAAACCAACGTACAAATTATCTATTGGTGTCCCTGGCTCAAGTAATGCAATTCTAATTAGCCGCCGTTTAGGTTTAGATGAAGATATTTTAACTGAGGCTCAAAATTTAATAAGTAATAATACAACTGAATCAAGTTCTTTAATTCAAAAAATTGATGAAGAAAATCAAAATGTTGTTAAACTTAGACAAAATTATGAGAAAAAACTTAAAGATTTAGAATATGAAAAGAGACGTCTTCAAGAAAAACAAGATGAATTTGATCAAAATAAAGAATTAATGCTTTATAAAGCTCACCTTGAAGCTAATCAAATTATTAATGAAGCTAAAGAGAAGAGTAAAGAATTAATTGAAGAATTAAACAAATTAAAAACTGAAAAGAATATCGAAGATAAAGATTTAGCTAAAGTTAAATTTAATGCAAAAAATCTTGAGAGTAAAGAAGAAAAGAAAGAAGATACACATCCTCTTGTTGTAGGTGATTTAGTTCATGTTCTAGATTATCACAAAACTGGTGAAGTAATAGACATCAAAAAAGGCAAATATGTTGTTCAATTCGGACAATTTAAAATGGCCTTCAATAGAGATGAATTATTATATGATAAATCTCTAAAGAAAGAAGAAAAGAAGACTGTTAAACCTACATCAACTGTTACTCTAGCCTCAACAGCTGCCCCTATGAGACTTGATTTAAGAGGCGAAAGATATATTGATGTAGCTCCTCAAGTTGATTTATTTATAGATAGAGCAATTTTAGCACACTACAATACGGTTTATATTGTCCATGGTTTTGGTACAGGTGCTGTAAGAAAAGCTGTAGCTGAAGCTTTAAAGAAGAATAAACACGTTAAAGAAACAAGATTTGGAGGAGAAGGCGAAGGACTTAATGGTTGTACTGTCGTTACTCTAAAATGAAAATTGCAATAGTTCTTTTCAATGTAGATTTGCATGAATTTGATTTAAGCGATTACTATTTAATCGGAGTGGACCGCGGAGCCCTTAATTTGGTTCAAAATAATTATCAAATAGATTATTCGATAGGCGATTTTGATAGCGTTTCAAAAGAAGAACTAAATTTAATAAAACAAAATTCTAAAGAAATTTGTGTTTTAAACCCAATTAAGGACAAAACGGATAGTGAAGAAGCTTTAGATAAAGCTTTGACTTTATCTAAAGATATTACTATTTTTGGCGGAATTAAAGGAAAAAGAATTGAGCATTTTTTGTCCATTTTAACATTATTTAAAAGATATCCTGACTTAAAAATAATAGATAATAATTCACTTATTATGTGTTCAAACAATATGCAATTTAGTACTTTTGAATACAAAGATTATAAATTCATTTCATTTTTTACTATTGAACCTACACATATTACTTTAAAAGGGTTTAAATACGATTTAGATAATTTTAGTTTATCACTAGATAATTGTTCACTTACTACAAGTAATGAAATTCAAAGCGACGAAGCTTTCTTAAAATCAGACAAAAATCTATTGATAGTTTTAAGTAAAAGCGAAAATTAATTGAAAATTTAATATTAAGTGATATAATATTTCGTAAGGAAACAATGGGGAGCCTTAGGGCTGAGAGGTTATTAAATTAACGACCCACTAACCTGATCTAGGTAATGCTAGCGTAGGTATATGTTTTGTGGTTTTTTATATTTATATCAATCAAAAAACATTCTTCTAGCATTGCTGGAAGATTTTTTTTACAAGGAGGAAATATGAATAAAAAAAATCAAAACTTGCAGGCAATTATTGAAACTGCAATCTTTTCAGCAATCGCAGTAGTCCTTGACATGATCCAAGGAGGACTATTTAAAGGTGTGTTTACATCTGGCGGTTCAATCGGTATAGCAATGTTACCGATACTTATCATTTGTTTTAGAAGAGGCTTAGGATATGGTTTATTATCAGGACTAATTGTATCACTACTTCAAATGTTAAGTGGTGTATATGTCGTTCAAGCAAGCGATATGCCAAATGATTTCTTACGTGCTGTAGGACCTTTCATTCAAATTATGCTTGATTATATTTTAGCTTATACATTAGTAGGTTTTGCTGGACTTTTCTATAAACCTTTCAAAAATGCAAAGACAAATGGCAAAAAGATTCTATATGTATTTCTTGGTACAATTTTAGGTGGTGTACTAAAATATTTAAGCCATGTTATCTCAGGTGTTGTATTCTGGCTAGGTTCAGGATCTAACGTTATCTTTAATGTACCTGATTATCGTCCATTATATTCATGGGTATATAACGGAGCTTATTGTATACCTAATATTATTATTTGTTTAATATTAATAATATGTTTAGTACATTATTATCCTAATATATTTGATGTAAATAAGGAGAAAATAAATGAAGAACAAATTAGCGATTAAAATTACAAGTCTTGTTGTCTCAAGTGTTATTACTTTATTATTAATTATTTTTATGTTTGTAAAAGCATTCAAAAATGATGCATTTTCTGAATACGGATTTGAATTAGACGAAAAATATTTATATTATATTTATGCATGTATTTCTTTTACACTTGGTTTGATATATAACTTAGTATATTTTGTAAAACATAAAGAAGAACATGATGAATCTTTAAATATTGGTATTTCAATGTTTTTCATGTTTTTAACAGGATATTATTCTAAAACAT
>CAVGYR010000025.1:0-16963 GCA_963633325.1 uncultured Treponema sp. | reverse complement strand
CCCGTGATCTCCTGCGTGACAGGCAAGCATGTTAACCGCTACACCACCGAACCAGCGCTATATTAGTATAGCATATAATTTTGTTTAGTGCAATAGTTTTTTAAAAATAATTTTAATTTTTTTTGATTTTTTTAAACGAACAAGCAGAGTTACCCGCTTGTTCGTTAGATTTCAGCTTATTTATAAGCTTTATTTATTAAATAAAGGTCACAAAGAGCAATGTTTAAGCAGGCTTCAAGAACAACAGGTGCTCTAAGTGCAATACAAGCATCATGCCTACCAGCTATTTTTAAAGTTTCAATTTTTTTAGTCTCAAAATTATAAGTTTCTTGAGGTTTAGATACTGAAGCAGTTGGTTTTACAAAAACATTTACAACAATATCATTACCGTTACTAATTCCACCATTTATTCCGCCGTTATTGTTAGTTTTAGTGTGACCTTCTTCATCTATGATTAAATCGTTGAATTCAGAACCTCTTAGTTTTTCACCATCAAAGCCGATACCAAACTCAACACCTTTAACTGCGCCAATCGAATATAATAAATGACTTATTTTAGATTCACACGAATCAAAATAAGGTTCACCAAGTCCACACTCTACATTTTTAGCCGTTAATCTAATAGTGCCGCCGATAGAATCAAATTCTTTTAAGGCTTCATTAATTTCTTTATCAAACTCATCTTTGTTTTTATTATTGTGAAGTGAAACAATTTCACTTACAACATTAAAATCTTTAATTTTTTTAGCCACAACGCCAGCACATACAATACCTAAAGTTAAGCGGCCCGAAAAAGCACCACCACCACGGTAATCATTATATCCATTAAACTTTTGATAACCAGTTAAATCTGCATGCCCAGGTCTTGGGTGTTTAATCAAATTAGAATAATCATTATCATTAACATTTTCATTTAAAAAGTTGATTAAAATAGGCGCACCTGTAGTGTACCCGTTAAAAACTCCACTCATAAGATGAGGTAAATCTTTTTCTACACGAGGTGTTGTACCTTTTTTTCCAGCTTTTCTTCTTGATAAATCTTCTAAAAAGTCTTCTTCTTTTAGGCTAATTCCAGCAGGTACTCCGTCTAATAAAATACCGCAACAGGAGCCATGAGATTCACCAAATATTGAGATTTTAAAAAGTGTTCCAAAACTATTCATGACAAATTTCCTTTCTTAAATCTTCATATACTTTATTGTAATCTATATCATATGTTTTATTAAGCCAAATATCTTCGCTTTTTGCGCCCTGAAGGACTAACATCATTAGTCCATTATAACTATTTTGATTATAAGTCATTAAAAGTGTTTTTGAAGGGTTAAAAATAATATCAACAATACAATTAGCTTTTTCAGCCACATCTTTATTTATTGGGCTAGAGTCTACATTAGGATACATTCCTACAGGAGTAGTATTAATTACAATATCAAGGTTTCTTTCTTTTAAAGCGTCATATGATATTTGGTCTCCTTTAGGATTTCTTGACACAAAAATAGGTCTGCCATTAAGAGTTTCAATGGCTTTCTTAATCGCAAGACTAGCTCCGCCTGTTCCTAAAACATAACAATCTTTATTTTCTAAAGAAATATTAAAATAATTCAATTCTCCTAAGAAACCAAAATAATCTGTATTTGTGCCATGTACTAAACCGTCTTTTAAATAAACTGTATTTACAGCTCCGATTTCTTTAGCCACATCATCAACAACATCAACATAATTCATTACATCTTTCTTATAAGGAATAGTTACATTGAAACCAACATATTCTTTTGTTCTTATCTTATTAATATAATTTTCAAGTTGATCATTGCTTATTTCAAGTAGTTCGTAAGTCGCATCTACATCTTTTAATTCAAATAATTTTTTGTGTAAAAGCGGAGAATAACTATGAGATAAGTGTGCTCCGAGTAATCCAAATTTCATATTAGTCCTCATTTAATTTCTTTTGATAATTTTTACTTACTGTTAACATTTCTTCAAAGAAATCTAGGTAATATTCTTCTAATTCTTTAGAATTCAATAATTTAACGTTTTTCTCAATTATAGCTTGTTCGCGACTTGAATCTAATATTGGTAAATTATTTTCTTTTTTGTATTCTGCAACCATTTTAGCTGCGCTCATTCTACGTTTAAATAGTTCAATCATTTCTTTATCGCAATCATTAATAATATTGCGTGCTTCTTCTAATTTATTCATATTTAACTATACCTCCAAGAGACTCATATACGTCAAAGAAATTAGGGAAACTCTTTGAGACCGCGCCTGCATTTTCTATAACAATTTCTTCTTTAGCAATACTTGCAATCATCGCAAAAGCCATTACTAAGCGGTGATCATTATGTGAACTTATTGTTCCACCATGAATTAAAGTTTTTCCATTTACAATTAGAGAATCACTTGTTTCACTAACGTTAGCACCTAGCTTATTTAATTCTTCTTTTACGCATGTGATTCTATCACATTCCTTAATTCTAAGTCTTGACGCATTTACTAGTTTAGACTCGCCATCAATTTGGGTAAATAATACACTTAAAGCAGGCCCTAAGTCTGGAGTCTGCGATACATCAATGTATGACGCGTGTAGGCAAGAAAGTAAACATACTAACTCGTCGGCTTTAAATGAAACATTTCCGCCAAGTGATACAATATCTTCTACAATTGCCTTATCACCCTGAAGAGAATGTTCATTAACACCTTTGATCTTTATATCGTTGCCTAACATGTTTCCAACTAGGAAGAATGCAACTTGAGAAAAATCTCCTTCAACAGTATAATCACAAGCTTTATATTCTTGACGTCCTTTAATAAAGAATGTGTTATCTTTAAATTCAATATTAATATTAAATTTTTTTAAAATATCTAATGTTAAATTGATATATCCTAAAGATTCAATTTCAGTTGTAATTACAAGTTTGCTATCAGTATCACAAAGTGGAAGAGAAAATAACAAACCTGTTATAAATTGGCTGGATACGTCCCCTTTTAAATAGTATGTACCACCTTCTAATTTGTTTTTACATGTAAGTGGTAGGTAATGCGTTTCATCTTTAACATAATCGATATTATGCATTTTAAACATGTCAAAATATACATCTAGAGGTCTATCTACTAGTTTGTTGTGTCCTATAAAAGTAACAGGACTAGGATCTAGTAAAGCGATAGGTATCATAAAACGCAAAGTGGACCCTGATTCATTTGCGTCGATTGTGTTATTAACACGACGAGGGTAACATCCTTCTACAATTACATAATCCTCTCCCTTTTCGATTTTAGCACCTAGAGAAGTCATCGCCTCTATTGTAGCTAATATATCTTTAGAATATGCAACATTACTTATTTTCGATTTTCCTTTCGCTAAAGAAGCACAAATTATAGCTCTATGTGCTAAACTTTTTGAAGGTGGTATAATAACAGTTCCTTCTAATTTATGTGGAGTAATTCTTACATTCATTACACTAATTCCTTTAACTTTTCTTCGTTTATCTTATAAATTACAGTATGCCCTATTTCATCAATTAAAATAAATGAAACAACGCCTGCTAAATTTTTCTTATCGTATATAGTTTTGGCTAGATATTTTTTATAATCATATTTTTTTGTAGGCAAATTATAACTTTTTAAAATGGAAACTAAATCAGAATAAATATTCTTATTGGTGATGCCTAAATCTTCGCCTAAATTAACAGCCATTAACATACCAATAGCTACCGCTTCACCATGTTTATAACCATCCTCAAGCTCGATGATATGCCCAAATGTGTGACCAAAATTTAGAATCATTCTATTTCCTTGATCAAACTCGTCTTCTAGAACAACTTTTTGTTTAACTTTTAGAGATTCATAAATTATATTTTCATCAATTTCAGGGTGCGTTTTAAGTTCTTCAAACAAGTCTTTATTTCCTATCATTCCATGTTTAATCAACTCGCCCATGCCATTTGAAAATTCAACGCTAGGCAATGTTTTAAGTGTATTAGGGTCAATTAATACTGTTAACGGTTGTTTAAAAGCACCTACAACGTTTTTACGATTATAAAAATCTATTCCCGTTTTACCACCAATTGACGAATCCATTTGGCTAAGAAGTGATGTAGGAATACCTACATAAGGAATACCTCTATATATCGTAGACGCAATAAAACCTGTTAGGTCTCCTATTACTCCACCACCTAATGCAATCAATAATTCATTTCTTCTGATATCTAAATCAAATAAGTGCTTTAAAACCTCAACATAGGTATCAAAAGACTTAGATTCTTCGCCAGCCTTAACAGTTACAGAATGTACTTCATATTTAGAACTTAATTGATTTTTAACTTTTTCTAAATAAAGAAGTCCTACATTAGAATCAGTTATAATATAAACTTTTTTATTTTTGTAGATATTTTCAATATATGTATTTAAATTGTCTAAAATCCCTTTTTCAATATATACAGTATATGGATTATTTTTTAAAGTCATTTCAATAGTTTTCATTATTTATCCATCTTCTCTCTAATTTCTTTAGCTCTAACAAATTGTTCTTTTAATTTATCAGGCTCATTGTTTATAAGCGAATATTTGATAATATCTAGATAATACTCAAAATTATCAATTTCATTAATTAAATAATCTTTATTCGCAAAAAATAGTTCACTCCATAAATCTTTATTAATTTTAGCTATACGTGTTAAATCGCGGTACGAATCTCCGATAAAATTTCTTGTATCTTCTTGGTCATCACTATTTACAAGTGAAACTGCAATCGCATGAGCTAATTGGCTTGTAAAACCTATCATCTTATCATGTTTTTCTTTAGATATTATACTTATACGTGCAAACTCTAAATCTAAGGCTATAGATTTAAGGACGTCAATTTCTTTTTCATTGTTGTTTTCATCAATAATTAAGAAATTCGCATTTTTAAAAATTTTAGGATCACTAAAAGTAATACCAACTTTTTCTCTACCTGCCATAGGGTGGTGAGAAATATAAGTTGCAGGTTTTGCAAGATTAATTGCGTCACTTAAAAAATGTCTCTTAACACCACATACATCAGTAATTATTTGGTTCTCACTAAACAAATGTTTATATTTCTTTAAAAAGTCTAAAAGATTATTAGGGTATAGTCCTAAAATGATTAAATCAACATCTTTAATAAAATCAGCAGGTTCTAAACTTGCATAATCAACGACCGAATTATCTAATGCATATTTTATTGTATCTTCTTTAATATCAGTACCATAAATTGTGTGTCCTTTAAGTTTAAGCCCTTTAGCATAAGAAGCTCCTATTAAGCCTAAACCAACAATTAATATTTTCATAAAATCACTACCTTATATAGTTATTATAATATCATTTTTTGATATGTTTTTAAATAAGCATACTTAGTTAATAATCAATACAAGTTAAAAAGGACTTAAAAGTATATGAGTACTTTTAAGCCTTTCGTTTGAAATTAATATTTTTTTGAATTAGCACGCATTGCATTTAATATAGCTATAAATGCAACTCCGACATCTCCAAATACTGAAATCCACATATTTGCATAACCTAGGGCGGCTAGTATTAGTATTAATACTTTCACGCTAAGTGCAAATATAATATTTTCATAAACAATTCTCATTGTCTTTTTTGCGACTTTTTTAGCAGTTATAATGCTTGATAGATTATCATGCATCAATACGATATCGCTAGCCTCGATAGCCGCATCACTGCCGACGCCGCCCATCGCTATACCAATATCTGATTTCATTATTACCGGCGCATCATTAATTCCATCACCTACAAAGCATAAATATTCGTTATCTTTTTTGTTACTTAGAAGTTTATCAACTTCATCTACTTTGTTTTGTGGAAGTAAATTGGCTTTATAATCTTTTACATGCGTCTTTTTGCACACTGCACTTGCGACTAAATCATTATCACCTGTTAACATAACAGTTTTAGCACCTACGCTATTAAGATAATCTATAGTTTCGATTGTATCTTCTTTTATTTCATCATTAATTACAATATATCCTAAGAATTCATCATTACATGCAACATAAAGAATTGTACCTACCTCGTCCGGAACAACATATTCAATATTATATCTATCTAATAGTTTATTATTTCCACAAAGAATACATTTCTCATCGTTTTGTGCAACTACCCCGCAGCCAGCTACATTTAAAAGTGTATATTTTTCGTTATCTTCTTCTCCGTCCAATTCTTTAATTGATAAGGCAATCGGGTGACTTGAATCACGTTCGGCGATTTTAGCGTATTTAATAACTTCTTTTTCGTCCTTACCGTATACTTTTGTAACCTTGAAATTACCCTTAGTAAGAGTACCCGTTTTATCGAAAACAAAGATGTTTGCCTTATTAAATCTTTCTAAGTGAATCGAGCCTTTGATAAGTACACCTTGTCTACTAGCGCCGCCTAATCCAGCAAAAAATGATAAAGGCACAGATATAACTAAAGCACAAGGACAAGATACAACTAAGAATGATAATGCTCTATAAATCCAGGTAGTCCATGATGGATCATTATGGCATATTAGATTAATTATTGGAGGTAAAAAAGCTAATACGATAGCACTAATTACAACAATCGGAGTGTAGTATGTTGCAAATTTAGTTATGAAAGCTTCAGATTTTGATTTTTGACTAGATGCATTTTCTACTAAATTTAAAATCTTAGAAACTGTAGATTCACTAAATTCTTTTGTAATTTTAATTTCAAGAGTGCTAGTTAGATTGATAGTACCACTAATTACACTATCACCTTTTTCTACATCTCTTGGCATCGATTCCCCTGTTAAGGCCTTTGTATCTAAACTTGATGAGCCATTTAGAATGATACCATCTAGAGGAATTTTCTCACCAGGCTTTACAACGATAGTCTCACCGACTTTAACTTCTTCAGGGCTAATATTAATCTCTTCACCGTCTCTAATACACCAAGCATAATCAGGGCGGATATCCATAAGACTTGTGATGTCTTTTCTTGCTTTCCCCGCCGCATAGCTTTGGAACCATTCCCCAACTTGATAAAATAACAAAACAGCACAAGCTTCATCAAAGCCTTCAGGAGAACCGGTTGTAATACCTGTATAAATACCAAGACCAAATGCGCCGATTGTAGCTACTGCCATTAAAAAGTTTTCATCAAATATTTGGCCATGACTAATGTTAATTGCAGATTTTTTTAGTACATCGTGTCCTATATATAAATAAATTGCAAAATAGATTACAAAAGGTATTAACCACCCGACCTTTTCGTTCTTAATTAAGCTAGCAAGCCCTAGTGGTAAGTTCAAACTTTGAATATTCTTTAATATTAAATTTGTAAACAAAACAATTAGAAAGCAAACAAGTGCTATAATAATTCTTTTCAAATTCCTTTTTTGTTTTCTTGTCATATTTCCTCCTAATAGTTGAGCAATTATTCAACTAATTATATAAATTAAATAGTACTTTCGTACTATCTAAATTAGTCTAAAACTTCAAAATCAGGTTCAACCTTTTTAGCTGCTTTTAAAGCTTCTTTTAACTTCTTATCAGGATCTTCACAATCAAGAACCATTTTTTGAGTCATAAAATTAATTTGACAATCTGTGACGCCTTCAAGCTTCTTGATTGCATTTTCACACTTTAAAGCACAAGCTGCACAATCTACTTCGATATTATAAGTTTTCTTCATTATATTTTCCTCACTTTTCTTCACTAATATGCTCAATCGCATATTTAAATATAGTAGAAATATGATCATCATCAAAAGAATAATACACTTCTTTACCAACTTTTCTACTTTTAACTAGTTTAGCATCTCGCAAAATTCTTAATTGGTGACTTACAGCAGATTTATTCATATTGACCACAATGCATATATCATTTACGCAAAGTTCATTATCTTCAATTGAATGTAAGATTTTATCTCTAGTAGGATCTCCTAAAACTTTAAAAAGATTAGCTAGTTCAAACATTTTTTCTTCACTTAACATTGTGTTCTTTATCTTTTCTAAATCCATTATATTTCTCCTTACAATCTAATTATAGTTATAGTTGAATAGTTTGTCAACTGTTAAATTGAAATCATTTAGTTTTTTTAAAAAGGACTAACTTTTAAAGTTAATCCTCATTAAAAAAGTATTTGATAAATTTAAAAACTGAAATAACACAAATAAATATAATAGCAGTGTTGAATATAGTTTTATCACGAACTAAAGAATAGAATATTTCAAAGCGAGTAACTTCAATGTCCTCCATAAATACTCTAACATATTGACAAAAATCATTTGTTAAAAATATTATAAATAAACCTAAAATTAATCTTTTTGATTTTGATAACATTCTAACACCACCTTTTATATAATTATAAAACAAATTAAAAAAAACTGTAAGATAAAATTTATCTTACAGTGCTTTTTAATTATTTAATTTCTTTAAGTTGCTAGCTTCTTCTTCAGAAGGAGTTAAACGACCAAACATTTCGATATCAACAGTTACGATTTGTGTTGTTTCATTTACTTTAGAAACGATACCATCTTTGCCCGAGAAGATACCACTAATGATTTGAACATGGTCACCAACTGCAAAATCAAACTTAGGCTTTTGTAATAGACCAATCTTTCTTAATAAAGCATCCATCTCATATTGAGGAACGTGATTTGGTTTAGTACCTTTACCACTTGATCCTAAGAATCCTGTTACACCTGGAGTGTTACGAATCATGAACCATGATTCATCATCAACGAATTCGCCATCAACTTCAATTTCAACATATAAGTAACCAGGGTGAAGTTTTCTAACCTTTTCTACTTGAGTACCGTCTTTTTTAATTTCGATATACTTTTCTTCAGGAGATAAAACTTGGAAAATTCTATCTTCGAAATTTAATGTCTTTATACGACGTTCGATTGCATCTTTAATGCTGTTTTCTTGGCCAGCATAAGTTTGAATTATATACCATTTTTTTGCCATATTATTTCTCCTTATAAACTGAAGTAACGCGATAATAATTCGCTAATTATAATATCAAACATTAAATATAATAATGTAAATACAATTAAGAATACAAAAGTTCTAACTACATCCCCTAAGAACTTTGACCATTCAGGCCATTTGACTTTCTTTAATTCAGGGAAAGCATATTTGCAGAAAGGAAATAATGAATATACTAAGCTTAGCACACCAATTACTACTAATACAATCGCAAATGCTGTAGGGTATGTACCTACAATAGGAATTGAATCTCTAAATGTAATTACCCCATTTAAAATTAGAGCACCTAAAATAATAAGTACTAGGGATACAAACATATATAAATATGTTTCCCATTTATAATCTTTAGATAAAACTTCTAAAATTCTGCTTTTTCTATCTAAAATGTCAACTTTTTCTTTAATAGCCATAAATTTTCCTGCCTATCTAGTTTCTTTATGAATAGTATATTTATTACATCTTGGGCAAAATTTCTTGAACTCAAGACGTTCATTAGTAGTAGCTTTATTTTTAGTAGTTGTATAATTTCTACTTAAACATTCTTCGCATACTAGAATAACTTTTTCTCTCATAATAAAAAACCACCTTTTCAAAGTGTTCTTAATTATTTTATTATACTTAAGTAAATTAGTCAAGAAACGCAAAAATTATTTATAGATTTCTTTCAAAATTTTCCTTATTTTATAAATATAATTATAAACCTGTTTTATATCAACACTATATTCTTTAACAAATTCTCGTGCCTTCATGCCATCTTTAAATATCTTTTCATAGATGTTTCTTTCAATCTCTGTGTTAAAACTTATTGGTTTTTCCTCAAAAAAGAAATTATTACTAGACTCATTTAAAGTGTCATAATCAATTTGTTCATTATACTCAAGAATTTGATCGTTTTTCGTTTGTAACCGCAAATATTTTATGATGTGATGTTTGACACATACCGAAAAATATGTAAAAAATAAGCAATTAGAGTCCATATTATATTTCTTTACACATTCGGTTAATAATATTAAGCATTCTTGTAATGCGTCTTCTTTTAAATATATTAAGCCATATTCGTAAATTGTCTTTTTAATATATACTTGATATTTTGTTAATAAAGCTTTAAGAGCTTTATCGTTATGTTCACGACATAAGTAAATTAATTCGTAATCATTAAAATCCTTATACATGAAGAATTTTAATAACTATACTAAAAGGGCTAAAATAATACCTGCTGATACTGATGCATTTAAACTATTAACGTGTCCTGTCATAGGAATTCTAATGTAGTAATCACATTCATTTTTGCAAGCCTTAGAAATACCAAAGCCTTCAGAACCAATAATTACAGCTAAATTTAAATCTTTTGCAATATCTTTAGCTTCATCTTTAGCACTTGCATCTGTTCCTACAACCCAGAAATTGTTTTCCTTTAATTTTCTTAACGCATTTCCTAAATTGTTAACCATACAAATTGGTACATATTCAATAGCACCTGTTGATACATGGGCAACAGTTTCAGTAATAGATACGGATCTATTCTTAGGAATAATAATCGCATCTATTGAAAATGCATCACAGCTACGAATCATAGCACCTAAATTATGAGGGTCTTCAAGAGAATCACAAACTAAAAATATCTTTCGTGAATCTTTCTTCTTATTCAAAATTTCCTCTAAACTTACGTACTGATATTCTTTTACAACAGCACCATATCCTTGGTGATGTGCTCCGTATTTTTTATCCATAGCTTGACGAGATAAAATGTTATATTTAATTTTTTTCTCATCTAGTTTCTTTAAAAACAAAGGATCTTTCTTCTTTGCTAATTCTTCTACATCAAATTCATAAATTTCGTGTCCTGCTCTTAGGCACTCATTGATGCAGTTTTTGCCATAAATTTTAAACATAAAATCACCATATTTCACACAAAAATTATACATTATTGCATAATAAAAATAAATAGTATTTTGTTGATTTGAAGTTTAAAAAAGCACAAAACTATTACATTTTGTGCCTTAATATTTTTTATAATTGATTAATCTTATCCGCAAACACTTTAATCCATTTCTTTGTGAAAGGTACAATATTTGTAATAATGTTCATTAATGGAGCTGATAATAAACATAACATGAATAATAAGATTAAGCATTGAACAGGAAGGGATTGAACTGTTCCTCCTGTTGATGTATATACATTAACCTCATAATCCATTACTTGACCATTAATTGTTAAATAATATTTACCATCAGCTTTACTATATGATAAGCTTCTTAAATCATTATTACCATTACAGTTTTGATCAGTTAAATAGCCATTTACTATATAATAATCTTTTTCAGTTACTTTAATAGTAGGTTTATATAAAGCTTTACTTTGAACGCCGTCAATATAATAATAAGTAGTACGAATATATACATCCGCATTATAATTATTAAATTCAAGTTCTGTATCTTCTAAATCTAATACTAAATAACCTGCTTCGCTTCTACCGTATGTAATAGGTTTGTTATTATAAAGACTTGCGATAATTTCTCCGTTAACTAAGATATTGTAATCCTCATCTACTGCAACTTTAGATATTGAAGAAACTTTATTTTTGTTTTCGGCAATAGTAGAACCATTTATTAAGAATGAACCATCATCAGAAATAGTAACAGTTGGTAAAACATTATAACCAGTTTTTTGAGTACCATATAATATATCACCATTACTAGCTACTGAAACAGTTAAAGTGTCATCATAGCGTAAGGTTGTTACATAACCACCTAAACCATACTTTCCATCACTTGTTTTATGTAATGTTGGAATTGTTGGTGTGTAATCATCTAAACTTATAATGTTAGTTTTATCTAGAACAAGTTCTCCGTTTTCATTAACTTCAGCTGTGTTAGCTGTCTTTTTAGTAGCCGCATAATAATATGATTCATCTCCTACTCTAGAAGATTTCTTTAATACGTATCCATCAACCGCATAAGTATTTTGATCGCTGATTGCGACTGTAGGAGCTTCCCACTTAACAACTTCTAATGTATCTGAATAATATGTACCTACGCTAAATATAGGCGCAAAATCAAAGAATTTAGGTGTTACAAGTGTAAGGAAGATAAAGAAGCCAAACATTGTATAGAATAATACTTTATGAATTGCTGTAAACACAGGTTTAATACAAACATCATATAGAACTAACATACATGTAAATGTAGCTGCTAATACGATTAATGTTGATGAAATTGTTGTAGTCATTGAGAATTCATCTTTTAATAAGAATACAACCAAAGAAAGAATTACGATAACTATAGCGCCCGGCAACGCACTCTTTAGTACGTTTGCAAGGAAGTGTCCTTTATTGATATCGTTGTTCTTTTCAAGAACTAATAATACTGAAGGTATACCTATAACAAATAAATCAATTATAAATAATTGGTTTGTAGAAATTGGGTAATAACCTTGAATTAAAGCTAATATTGCGAGCAATAAACTAAACATAGTCTTTGTTAAATACAAACGGCTAACTTTAGTTACATTATTAATTACACGTCTACCTTCAGCTACAACTTTAGGCATACATGCGAAATTAGAATCAACAAGAACTAAGTGGCTTACGTTACGAGCCGCATCAGATCCGGAAGCCATCGCAATAGAACAATCTGCTTCTTTAAGGGCAAGTAAATCGTTAACACCATCCCCTGTCATTGCGACTGTCTTGCCTGCTTCTTTTAGTGTTTTTACAAGTAATCTCTTTTGATTTGGGGAAACACGACCGAATACTGTATATTTAGTTGCAGCTCTTACAACTTCTTGTTCGCTAAGGCCATCAAGAGATATAAAGTTTTCCGCATTATCTACACCTGCACGTTTTGCAATCATAGATACTGTTGTAGGATTATCACCACTTATTACCTTAACCTCTACACCACTTTGTTTGAAATAATTAATAGTTTCAATTGCATCAGGTCTTATATTATCTTCAATTAAAATTAAAGACATAGGTAATACTTCGGTATTAGGCAATGTATTATCTACGATTACGCCATCAGTATAGGCAAGTAATAATACACGGAAGCCTTCACGCGCAAATTTATCAACATCCTTAGATATTTTTGCATAATTTTCTTTTGATAATACAAACTCAGGCGCACCCATAATATATGTGCCGTATTTATCAAATGAAGCACCACTTAATTTTCTCTTACTTGAGAATGGGATTGTACCTAATGTTTTAAGTCTCTTTTGAAGACCGAAATAATTCTTTAAGGCAACACTTGTTAAGTTATCATCGTTTAGGGCATTAAGCAAGGCACTCATTATATATTTAGTGCTAAGTCCACCATAGTTTTTATATTCAACTACAGTTTTAACCTTCATTGTACCATCAGTAATTGTACCTGTTTTATCTAAACATAATACATTGATACGCGCTAGCATTTCAATACAATATAATTCTTGAACTAACACGCCATTTCGCGCCAAACGCATAACACCAACCGCAAGGGCCATAGATGTACACAAATAAAGTCCTGAAGGGATCATACCAACCATAGCACCAGCTGTTTTACGGATTGACTCTCTATAGCTCATGCCATTTTTAACGAATTGTACATAGAATAATAAGCAACCTAGAACAATAACGCACATACTCATTACATAAATAATGATATTTAATGAGTGTAATAATTCACTTCTTGGCTTAACATATTTCTTTGCACTTGTAGTTAAAGATTCAATATAATTATCTTTACCAACTTTTTCTACGCGAGCTTTACAATTACCGGCTACAACAATAGAACCGCTATATAAAACGTCTCCTGGTTTCTTTAAAATAGAGTCAGATTCACCTGTTAACATTGATTCATTGACCTCAATGCTATCAGAAACAACGGTTGAATCGGCACAAATTTGTTTACCAGCAGTTAAAATCATAATATCATCTAATACGACTTCACCTGTTGAGATTTCACTGATCTTACCATTTCTTAAAACTTTAACAGTCGGAGAAGTGATTAATGATAATTTATCAATTTGTTTTTTTGCACGAATTTCTTGAATAATACCAATGATGATATTAAGAGAAATCATGATAAGGAATGATAAATCCTTAATCGAACCAACTGAGATTAAAAATCCGGCAATTACAAATAATAAGATATTTAGTACTGTGAATATATTAGTAAAGAATATTTGACCATATGTCTTTGATGTATTTTTAGGTTTAAAGTTAGAGAATCCTTCAAGTATTCTTTGATTTACTTGTTCATCATTCAAACCATCTTCGATATTTACATCAAATCTTTCCGCATATTTAGTACTACTTTGTCTTTTGTGTGCTAATTTTATAGCTTTTTTATTTGACTTAAGTGCATCTTTTTCTTTTTGTTTAGCTTCTTCTTCCTCGATGTCTTTTTGTTCGCTTTCAAGTTTGTTAGCTTCGTTGATTTTTCTTTCAAGTTCAGCTTGTCTTCTCTTTTGTTCTTCGCGAGCTTCTCTAGCTTTTATTTTTGCGATAGTTTTATCAGGGAGTTTATTGCCATTTTTATCTAAATATTTAGGATCTACTAATTCATCATTTGAAAATTCATTATTTTCATTTGTTGTTGTTTCACTTTCTGAAGTTGCAATTTCAATTTCTTTAGCTCCGTTAATATCAGAACTTGTGTCACTAGAATTTTCTTCTAAAACACTTGTAGATTCAATATTTTGACTTTCTGAAGGTTCTTCTACATTAGAATTATTATCTATTTCTAAATTTTCATTATCTTGTTTTTTCATTAGAATCCTCGCTTTCATTTATTATTTCGATTGCCTTATCAATAATTTCATCCATACGAACTATATTATTTGATAAATATAAAAAGCCAATTAGTGATTCAAATCCTGTACCTTCAAGATAATCACTTCTACTGATATTTTTTCTAACCTTCTTAACGTTAGAATTTCTTCCCTTTTTAAACATAGAAATTTCTTCTTCTGTCAAGAAGCCTATATCAAGTAACTTATGCATAACTAAAGATTGGCCTTCACCTTTAGTATATTTTGTAGCTGCTTTGTTTAAATCATTAACTTTTGTTAATCCTTTTGAAAGAACGTAATTTCTTATCCTAAGCTCATATATACTGTCGCCTATATAAGCTAAAGTTAAACCATTGTATAAGCGAGGTTCCATTATAAAACCCCTAAATCAGCTAATTTAACTCTTATTTTATCAGCTTCTTCAAAATTCTTTTCACTCTTAAATTTTTCCCATTCAAAATATAATTGTTTTTCTTCATCAGTTAATTTCTTGTAAGTAAAACTAATTCCTAACACATCTAAAATAGTTTTAAATGTATTAAATTCTAAACTTAGTCCTAAAGTATCATGTTGGCGAATTAACACATTGATTTTCTTTACAATATTTTCAAGAAGAGTAATTACATTTGCGATATTCAAATCTTGATCCATGTATGATTTAAACTCGTTAATCTCATCTTCATTTACCTTTGTTTCACAAACATTTGCCAAATCAAGGGTTAGAGAAGCACTCTTAAATGCTCTATCAAATTTTGCATATAATTTTTTATATTGATTAAATAACTCTTCGGTAAAATCAACATTATTTCTGTAAGGAGTCGCAAGTATTAAAAGTCTATAAGGCATTAATTCTTCATCTTTAAAATCCTTTACCCAAATAACATTCCCAAGTGACTTAGACATTTTCTCTTTTCCTAAGTTTACGCGACCTACATGCATCCAATATGAAGCTAGATGATGGTTATACATCGCACTTGCTTGGGCAATTTCATTTTCATGGTGTGGAAATTTAAGATCCATACCACCGCCATGAATATCGATTTGTTCAGAGTTAAATATTTTGTTTATCATACATACACATTCTGTATGCCAACCTGGTCTACCTTTGCCAAATGGGGAATCCCATTGGATTCCTTTGTCAGTTTTCTTCCACAATGTAAAATCTAAAGGATTTTCCTTTTTTAAAGAAACATCAATTCTTACGCCGCGCTCTAGTTCATCCTTATTTTGGTTTGATAAAACACCATATGATTGTAATTTATCAATTCTAAAATAAACATCACCATCATTATTATAAGCGTATCCTTTATCGATTAATCCCTCTATAAAGTCTTCCATTTCACCAATGTATTCAGTTGCATGAGGCACAATATCAGGTCTTTTTGAACCTAATCTTTTTACATCCTCAAAATAAGCTTCTTCATATTTATTAGTTATATCTTTTTCGCTAACTTTGTTTTCGATAGCCTTTGCGATAATTTTATCATCAACATCAGTTATGTTAGATGCATATTTAACATTATACCCTGAAAATGCTAGATAGTTTTTTAACATATCAAAAAATATTACCGGTCTAGCATTACCGATATGAATATAATTGTACACTGTAGGACCGCAAACATACATATTTACTTCCTTATTCTTTCTAGGTACGAATTCCTCAATTTTATTAGTCAATGAATTATATATTTTTAATCCCATAATTATCACCACATACAAATTTAATTATAATTTATTTCACTATAAAAAACAATTTATAATAATAAAATAATATGAAAATAATATGGATTTTTAAAGTCATTTTTTAAAAAGTTATAAAATAAATTTGCCTAAAGTTTTAAAATCGAATCATTAACTATGTTACCATCTAGTCACAATAGCAACAATTAGTTATTAATTTATTTGTATTATATTCCTTGTTCCCTAGAAATGAGAAAAGGTAAGGATTGCCGTCCTTACCTTTTTTGAAGTTATGTGTATTTTGTCCTTTTATTCTTATTATATGCTATTTTTTTGTTTTATAAATAGTTAATAAGAATTTATATTTTTATAATAATGTTATCAAAAGTTGTTATGTATCATTTTTTATTTCTTTTATAAATGAAATGAACATTCCAAAAATAAATATAGAGATCGTAGTGTTGAGATTATAAATTGAAGTTTCAATTTATAAAATTATACAAACCTAAACTCAATTATAGAAACTAATCTTCTATCA
>CAVGYR010000024.1:15565-17478 GCA_963633325.1 uncultured Treponema sp. | reverse complement strand
GTTTTAATAATTATAACTTTTAATTTTTCGCAAATTTCTTTAAAATCCTTAGAAAGTTCATCTAATTTATTAATTATAATAAACAAATATGCATCAGGATTAGGATCTTTTAAATAGGATACAAAAACTTTCGAAGCTGAATCAATATTATTTTTCATAAAGTCTGTATCAGTTAAAATTACAGCTTTATTCGATTCAAAAAGTGATAATGTATTTAAATCTTCAACTAATTTATATAAATCACTTGAATCATCATATGTAATTACATTACTTATATTTAATTCTTCAATTTTTTTATTAATTTCTTCTTTTGCGCGAACTAGCGACTCAGATACGTAAATAAGTATATTATCCATATTTTCACCTAGATTATTATACCATATCTAGATAGTTTAAAAATAATCTTTTCTTAATTGTTTGATAAACGAAATATTTATTACTCGTTATATAAATTATTACAGTATTAGATGTGCTTGTCATATATACCTTTTTGTTTTTTAATTTTGTAATGGTTTCTTTTGAAGGGTGCCCATAACTATTATTTATACCAACACTTATAAGTGCATTATTAAACTTAATGTGCTCTAAAAAAGCACTTTGTGTTGATGTCTTAGAGCCGTGATGAGCTATTTTTACAAAATCATATGTTTTATATTTATCATAAATTAAATCTTCTTCTTTTTCTTCACTGTCCCCTGTGAATAAAAAAGAAGTCTTATTTAATGTTATATCAAAAACGAGTGAATTATTATTTGTATCAATGTTAATACTAGGCCCTAACACCTCAGCCTTATGTTTGTTAAAATAAAATACTTCGCCTTTTCCTAAATATAAAGTATTTTTAACCTTTTTTGTAATTTCTTTAGATATATCACTCGTTTCATATTTGTTAAATATAACTCGTTCAACTTTAAATGTTTCGACAAGCTCTAACGCACTTCCGATATGGTCCGTATCACTATGAGTAATTAATAAAGTATCAATTTTTTTAATTCCTCTTCCCTTTAAATATGAAATATTAACCGAATATGAATCAATACACATCGCTTTATCATTTTCTTCAATTAAAAAAGAATCCCCTTGCCCTACATTAATCATCGTTACTTTAGTTATTGTATTTACATTAACAAAAAATATAACTAACAAAAACATTATAAATGTTCCAAGCCTTCTACCTGTATTTTTCTTAGATTCTATACCTATAAGAACCAAAAATAATAAAATATAAAAAATACCAATAACTAAAGCGTTTAAAGAACGTACTTGAAAACAAAAGATATCAAAACTCGCAAAATAATTTATGAGTTTACTAAAGAAACTAAATATCGGTAACATCATATTATTTATACTTGGCACTAGCAACAAAATATAAATTATAGGCATAATTAATGATGAAAATAAAAATACATATAGAGGTCCTAATAAAATAGCTAAAAGATTAATTTCATTATTTAAGTTTATAGTTAAAGGCAAGGTTGAGACAAAACACAATATCGTTAATAGATAATTATTTAATATTTTCTTATTAGTATTAATAAGAGTTTGCCCAAGAATTATAAATAAAGTCGCAATAAATGAATATTTAAATCCAGTTTTAAATATATTTAAAGGATTTATAAACATAAGACTTAAAAAAGTTAATGAATATATATCTAAATTTGTAAATGATAAACCTTTGTATCTATTAATCTTTTTAAACATTAAAGCCAAAAACGCTCGCAAAACTCCAACTGAAAAATTACATATCACAGAATAAAATGCAATAAATATAATAATAGTTATATCTCGAGCTGTTTCATTTTTAACGAATAATGATAGAATCTTTTCTAATATTAAGGCAATCAAAGAGATGTGAAAGCCTGAGATTGCGAATAAATAACTTATTTGAAGTTTTGAAATATTGTCTTTTAGTG
>CAVGYR010000024.1:0-15555 GCA_963633325.1 uncultured Treponema sp. | reverse complement strand
TCTAAGGAATAACCAAAAACAAGGGAATCAAAATATGTATAAATTTCTGAATTTAGTTTTTCTTTATAAAACATCCTGACTTTGTATTTATAATAAGAAAAACTATTTTTATGTGATTTTTTTACGGAATTATTAGTTTTTAACGTTGTATATATATGCAAACTTTTCTCGTAAGTTTTATAATCAAAATCAGAAAAATTAGAAATTTCCGTGAGTGTTCCGCTAAATAATACTGTATCACCTGGAATAAATTCATTATTTTTATAATCATAAACAATTACATATTCAAATTTATATTTACATTTATATTTTGTATAATTATCTTTTTCTTCTTTATCCACTACTTCTAAACTAAAAGAATTTGAATTCAAATCAAGCTTAGATTTTCTAGTATAAGTAAATGTAAATAATACTAAAAAAGCAACCATTAAAATAGCCATTTCGCGTGTTAAAAAATGTTGCCTTAAAAGATATATTAAATAAAGAATTAAAAATATGATATAAACAAAATTTTGAAAGCTTAAGGCAACAAGTAATATTAACAATGCATAAAAATGAACCTTATTTACAAGTAATGTAGTTAGATAATTTTTCATAAATATTTTCGCTTATTTTATCGACTTTCATAAGGTCAGTTACATCGCTAAATTTATTTTTTTCTCTATATTCAATAATTTTTTTAGCTCTAGCTTCCCCAATACCAGGGAGCGTCATAAGTTCTTCAAGTGTTGCACTATTTATATCAATTCTAGTATCCTTTCCTTCACTATCTACATTGCCATTAGCTGCTATGTTAGAACTACTAGATGAATCTACAATCTCTATTTGAGTTGTTTTATTCGCGATATTAATAGTCTTTTCGTTATCTGATACAATGTTTATATCATAAGTAGTACCATCTTTTAGTGTTTCATCTAATTTAATACTTGAAGTATTTGTATAATCTGTAAGTCCACTTGCACGGATTAAATCTAAGACAGTATCTTGTGCATAAAAATACATTTTCCCTGTAACTGCTACTTCACCAGTTACATATACACATATTTTAGTCGGATATTCATGGTTTGGATTTTTGTATACCTTACTTTCAGGCGTGGAATTCTTTGGCAAAACACAAACTATTATAATTAAAACGAGCCCGATAAATAAAAACCAAAAGTTTTTGATAAATTTTAAAAAGTTCATAATAAAAATCACCTCATAATATAATATGAAGTGATTAATTGTTTTACTAAATAATTTGTTCTTTCTTAATTAATTTATAAGTGTTTTCTTCTACATCTAACAGATATTTACCAAACTTTATTCTTTTTAAATCAATAACTGTTCGGCCTAACTTCTTACACATTTTCCTAATTTGCCTGTTCATACCTTCTAAAAGTATGATTTTAAAGGTATTAGAATCTATAAGTTCAGCTTTACACTCACGAGTTAATTTGTTATCAATCATAGTAGGTTTTTTAAGCATTTCGATAAATTTATTATCAATTAATTCTTTAGTTTTACAAATATAAATTTTTTCTACGTGATTATCTTTATTTAATGCTAAATTTGGTAAACTTGGGTCATCAGTTAAAATTATTAAACCTCTACTATCTTTATCAAGCCTTCCTACACAAAAGATACGCCTATCAAATTTGATTTGATTAATAATAGAATTAGGATTATTTGTATTATTTGTGCATTCAACACCTACTGCTTTATTGTATGCTAAATACACATATTTTTCTTTTTCAACTTTATACTCTATAGAGTCAATTTTAATTTCACTGTTACAATCTACAAGAGTTAATAAAGTTGGTGTAATACCATCTACTAATACTTCGTGTTCTTTTAAAAATTCCTTAGTTTCACTTTTAGTTAAATTAAACTTATCTTTTAAAAAAGTATATAATCTCATTCGCTTAGAAAACTTTCTATATTGCTTACAAGTAAATCAATATTAACACTAGATAACATTAAATGGGACAAATCTTTATAAACTATAACTTTAGCATCTTTAATATATTTTTTCAAAAAATCAATTGATTTATAAGGAACTAGCTGATCTAACTCACCCCAACAAATTAGGGTTTTAGAATTAATTTCTAATAAATTTTTATTTACAAAACTAATAAGTTTACTAAAAACAGATAAAGTATACAATGTATAATGAGGGAACAAATCAAACAAAGCCATTTTAACACTTCGAGAATTATTCTCTTTCAAGCTTTTAACCTTTATTTTATAAGATTCAGCACGTGGGTCATTCTTTCTTTTTAATATTTTATATCTCTTTTTCAAATTTAGATAATTCTTTCGATATTTATGATAAAAACCGATACGCAAATATTTATTAGCAGGACTTAAAAGTACAAGTTTACGCACGTATCTAACAGAAGCTAAATAGCTAGCTAGCGCACCACCTAATGAGAATCCTATCACATCTATAGTATCATACTGCAAGATTGTTTTGTCATAGGCGTTTAAAATAGTATTTAAAGTTAAATTAAATGTAAAATTTTTATATGTTTCGTTATCCTTGTGTCCTGGCAAATATACCTTACAAACATAGTCATAATTATCATTTAAGAAATTATATAACGGATTAAAATCACTAGGGCTTGTAATAAAACCATGTATTAATATAACAGCTTTCATTAATCGTCTTCCTTTGTAGTAAGCTTTTTAAATCCGTTACCTAAAACCTCATTAGTTTCACTTACAATCATGAATGCATTTTTATCTAGAAATTCAATTGTTTCTTTCAAATTTGTTAATTGATTCTTTTTTACAACAGTCATTAATACTTCTCTCTTCTTATCAGTATACATACCTTTTCCGTTTATCAATGTTACACCACGAGGAGAATGCTTGACTAAATAATGTCCTATCTCTTCGCCTTTGTCTGTAATGATATAACATAATTTAGAACTAGCAAATCCCATAAGTACAATATCAGACACTTTTGTCACAATAAAAATTACAATTAATGCATAGAATAAATTAGAAACATCCTTAAATGTAAAGAAACCAAGTAAAACAATAATTGTATCACAAATACCATTAAATACAGGAATAGATGCCTTCTTATGAGACCATTCATGAATAAATCGACCTAAAAGTTCTGTACCCCCACTAGAACAACGATATTTACAATATAAACCTATCGCAATACCTTGCATGATAGCGCCAAATACAGCATTAGGTAATAAGCCTAATCCAATTGATGATAAATCTACACCAATATTATTATAGGCAATAATCTTATCAAAGGAAAAAATGAATGCATATAAAACAATAATTGTGATTAAGCAATTGACCGTAAATTTTTTACCTTGATTAAAGAAAGCAATGATAATAATTGGTAAATTTAAAATATAACCCCAAATACCAACAGGTATCGCCGGAATAAAATGTGATACAACCATAGCTAAACCTGTCATAGCGCCTGCAACTATATTATTTGGTTCAATAAAGAAACAGAAACCAACTGCATAAATTAGATTAGCTACGACCATCATTGTATATCTTATTATTTCTCTTTTCACTGAAGGATTCATAAAATCATCTCACAATTCTTATCAATTTTACTTTATTTTATTAAAAAGTTAAAGACAAATAAAATGCTAAACAATTAATTTTTAATATAAAATTTTATAGATATATAATTTTAGTCCTATCTTTCAAAATAAAATTTCACATTATTATTTTTTTTGTTTGTTTTCTAATTTATAACTCATTAAATTTTAATTAAATTTTTTCAAAAAAAAATACTACTAGCAATTAAGCTAATAGTATTAATAATGTTAGAATATTTTAAATCCTTCAACTAATAACGATTTAGGTCCTTTGTAATTTGATAATCTAACTTCTTCGCTTGAAAATCTTAGTGAATTTAAAACTTCACTAAATTTTGCACTAATAGAAATCCCTGTTACAGGAGTTACTTTTTCACCGTCAAAATAATATGCAAGTCTGACCTCACCACCGATATAATCATTTTGTAAATCAATTTGTAATCCGGAGAAAGATGCACATTCTAGATATGGCTCTTTTCTTAATTCTTTTTCGCCATGTTCTCCGCATTTAACTGTAACAATTGATAAATTTCCTGTTTGTGGTTTATTTAAATATTGTGCAAATTTAGATGAACCATAAGCCCCAACAATCTTATTATCTTTAACAATAGTTTTATGTGTTAAAGATACACCGTCTGAGTCAAAATAAGCACTACCTGCACAATTTTTAAGTGCGCCGTAAAGAGCCACATTTAATACATCATATTTAGGATCTTTTGCAAGTTTATCGTCTAACTTAAATGTATTAGATTTAGAATAAATTGTTGAATAATTTTGATCTCTACAAATATTACCTGCAATTTGACTAATTTCTTGACCTCTTAAAATAACAGGTGCACTGATTTCACTTTCAGGCTTTTTTGCCTTAGAACGTGCAGTTACATCGTTTAAACTAGCTAATATTTCTTCTTTTAAGGCTGCCTTGTCAAGTGTTGTAATACGTGTTTGGAAATATAATTCAACTGAATCATCTTTTGTATCATAAGTAGGAATAGTTTCAATTAATGAACTATATTTGACAAAAGTCTTATCAATGTTTTGACTATTTACAAGATGTGTTGTTGTCTTATATACAAATATTTCAGTCGCATTTAATTTAGCTTTAGTTTCGCTTTCAGCTTCAGTTAAAACATCATGAATTAGTTGCCCAATTTCGCTTAATGAATGTTTAGAGAAATTAGTATTGTTCACAAAACTAGCAGTTTCGTCCTTAGGCAAGTCGAAATGTTTATTATCAATTAATTTAGCTGTTTCAACTGCATTTTGAATCTTTTCTTCAATAGATGTGTCGTCGTCAGTCGCATAAACTGAAAAACTAGCTTCACCTCTAAAAGAAGAATGATCAACATAAACTACTACATTGATAGATTCTGTTTTAGTCTTACGAACAGTCTCAAGAGAAGAATGAACAAAGAATAATTCATCACTTTCTTGATTTGTAACTACGATTTTGTAATCACTAACATCTTCATATTTCTTTAGTAAATTAATAATTTTTTCCATTAGCTTAATTTCACCTTAGCTTTCAAATGAGGGCCACCATCTGAGACTCTAACCCACTCTTTATAACCTTTTCCACAAGAACCAGCACCTATTACCTTAAATTCGTCTGATACCATAGTTATTGATTTTAATAAATCTGGCACAAATCCTGACATTACAACAGGAGAAACATAATTTTCTGTTAATTTACCATCTACAATTTCAATACCATATTCACAAACACATTGAATAGCCCAGTTCTTAGGATCTTCCATACCATTGTTTGTTTCACATAATAAATATCCGTGCTTGATAGACTTAATCATATCTTCAAACTTGTCTTTACCTTTTTCAAAGAAAGTATTTGTCATTCTTGCATATGATTTTTTCTTATATGATTCTCTTCTTCCGTTTCCTGTAGGAGTTGTATCAAGTTCACGAGAGCTTGTTAAATCTGATATTCCATTTACTAAAATACCATCTTTAATAATTTGTGTATCACCTGCTAGAACACCATCATCATCGAAGAAATATGATGCAGTACTGAATGCGGAATTTGCACCGTCTTTCATGTTTACAATAGGACTAGCTACATATTCTCCGACCATCTTTTTTGCAAGAGCTCTATCCTTAACGAATTGATCCATTTCAACACCGTGTCCGAAAGCTTCGTGAGCAATTAAACCTGAAATTGATGGATCTGTTACAACATCATAGAATCCTGGTTCAATTTTGCCTGCATGAACTAATCTATCGCCTAAATATAATACATGATCAACTTTTGTAGGTAATTCTTTAAGAACATCAGCTAATTTGTTAGAATAACAAACTTCTCTAGGTTGACTCATTCTATCATTATCAACGTATACAGCAACCATAGCGCCGTAAACCCATGTATAATTTTGAGTTAATTCTTTTTCTTTAGATACATATAATTTAGATATATCTTGAGTAGTAATACTTGTAAATGCATTAACTACGTGTTCACTTTTAGATAACATAGTCTTTGTTAAATCTTTTGCAAAATCTAATAATTGTTTATTTGAATAAGAATCAAAATCAGATTCACGAACATAATCTTTAACTAATTTTTCTTCAAAGACAGGTTTAGTTTGAACCTCAAGTTTTTTTAATTTTTGATTAATATTAGTTAATTCTTCAACATGTTTGATAATATTTTCGACGCCTTCTTGAAAATTGTCAAATGAATATTCAAAGAATGCGCCTCCGTTAGTTAATTTAATTACGAAGCCCTGTTGTTTATCAAATGTGTTTTCACCAATTTGACTTTGTGTTTTAGTAGATGTGATTACTACACCTTTAACATCAGTGCCTAATACTGAAACAAATTGATATTTATCAGCTAAGGCTTCGACTATTTTTTTACAATTTTCTTTGTTTTCTAATAAAAATTTAGAAAATGCCATAAAATCCCTTCTTTCTTTATTTTACGAATATTTTATAACTTTTTATATATCAATAAAAGCAATATGCAATTTATTTTAGTTATATTTATTTAAAAAAGACCTAACTTTCGTTAGGCCCTTAATAGTTACTTAGGTTGTTTTCCAATATAAGCTAAGATACCACCGTCAACATATAAAATATGTCCGTTAACGAAGTTAGATGCATCACTAGCTAAGAATACTGCAGGTCCTTGAAGATCTTCAGGAGTACCCCAACGAGCAGCAGGAGTTTTAGCAATAATGAATTGGTCAAATGGATGACGTGATCCATCAGCTTGGATTTCACGTAGTGGTGCAGTTTGTGGAGTAGCAATGTATCCTGGTCCGATACCGTTACATTGAATATTATATTCACCATATTCTGAACAAATATTCTTTGTTAACATCTTTAAGCCACCCTTAGCAGCTGCATAAGCTGAAACTGTTTCTCTTCCTAGTTCTGACATCATTGAACAAATGTTAATAATCTTACCATGTCCCTTTTTAATCATTGAAGGAATTACAGCTTTAGCCATAATGAATGGTCCGTTTAAGTCGATATCGATAACCTTACGGAAATCAGCAGCGCTCATTTCAGTCATAGGGATACGCTTAATAATACCAGCGTTGTTTACTAAAATATCAATAACGCCAACTTCTTCTTCAACTTGCTTTACTAAGCTAGCAACTTGTTCTTCGTTAGTAACATCACAAACATAGCCGTGTGCGTCAACACCAATTTCTTTATAAGCAGCTAAGCCTTTGTTTACTAAATCTTGATTAATATCATTGAATACGATTGTAGCACCGCTCTTTGCATATGCACTTGCGATTGCAAATCCAATACCATAAGATGCGCCTGTTACAAGAGCAATCTTACCTTTTAATGAAAAATCATCTTGTGAAAACATAAATATTTCCTCCTAGTTTCCATCTATTATTATATCATTATTTTAATTAATTTGATAATTTTTTTATAGATAAAGTTTGTTTTTTAGTTTTAAAAAAGGCGAAAGCTTACGCTCTCGCTCTTTCTTATTCAAGTTCAAATGCACCTGTATATAATTGGTAATATTTACCTTTTTGTGCAATTAATTCATCATGTGAACCACGTTCAATGATTCTACCATGTTCAAGAACCATGATAGCTTTAGAGTTTTTAACTGTAGAAAGTCTATGGGCAATAACAAATACAGTTCTTCCGTCCATTAACTTATCCATAGCGCTTGTAACTAAAGCTTCAGTACGAGTATCAATACTTGATGTAGCTTCATCTAAAATTAATACCGGAGGGTTAGTAATAGCTGCACGAGCAATCGCAATTAATTGACGTTGTCCTTGAGATAATTCAGAACCATTTTCAGTTAACATTGTATCGTAACCATTTGGTAAATGCTTAACAAATTGATCAACATTAGCTAATTTAGCTGCCTCATAAACTTCTTCGTCAGTCGCATCTAATTTACCATAACGAATATTTTCTTTAATAGTACCTGTGAATAGGTTAGTATCTTGTAATACCATTCCTAGTGCTCTTCTTAAATCAGATTTCTTAATCTTATTGATATTAATTCCATCAAAGCGGATCTTACCATCTTGAATATCATAGAATCTATTAATTAAGTTAGTAATTGTTGTTTTACCTGCACCTGTAGAACCTACGAAGGCAATCTTTTGACCAGGTTTTGCGAATAAAGATACATCATGTAATACGATCTTTTCAGGATAATAACCAAAATCTACATCGAAGAATCTTACATCACCTTGAAGTTTAGTATAAGTGGTAGTACCGTCGTGATGAGGGTGTTTCCAAGCCCATACGCCTGTACGTTCTTTAACTTCTTTAAGTTCACCATTTTCTTCTTTAGCATTAACAAGAGTTACATAGCCCTCATCAGTTTCACTCTTTTCATCTAAGATTTCAAATATTCTTTCGGCACCAGCTAAACCTAAAATAATTAAGTTGAATTGGTTTGAAGCTTGAGAAATTTGGTTACAGAACATTCTATTATATGAAATGTATGCAACTAAAGCCGCAACAGTAAAGCCTAAAACATTATTTAATGCAAGTAGGGAACCAACCATGATTGTTACACCATAAGAGATATAACCAAGGTTATTCATAATAGGCATTAAGATATTTGCGAAAATGTTAGCTTTAGTTGAAGAATAACATAAATCTTCGTTAATTTTATCAAATCCTTCAATAGCTTCTTCTTCGTGATTAAATACTTTGACTACTTTAACACCTGATAACATTTCCTCAACATAACCATTCAAGTTACCTACATCGATTTGTTGCTTAACGAATCCTTTACCAGATAAACCACCAAGTTTTTTTGTAGCACCTACCATTACAGCTATCATTAAGATAACTACAATGGCTAAGATAACATTTGAAATAATCATTACAATTAATAAGAAGAACATCATTAAGAAAGCTTGAATTAAGCTTGGTAAAGATTGAGTAATTAATTGACGAAGTGTATCAGTATCGTTAGTATAACGGCTCATGATTTCACCATGAGGGTGTCTATCGAAATAAACAATAGGTAATGTTTGCATATGTTCAAACATATTATCTCTTATCTTTTTAAGAGTACCTTGACCTACAACAACCATTAATCTAGCGTTAACGTAAGCCGCAATAACACCTAATACATAAATAATAATAAGTGGGATTAATTTTTTAAATATATAAAGTTCTACGCTTGTACTACCTGTGTAATCAACAAAGAATGATAAAGTTTTAGTACCATCTGCGTTTACAACTGTAGTAACAACTTTACTTGGGAAAGACGAACCATAAACTGATGCGAATGATGTTATAGCCATACAAATAAATACTATAACTAATTGTAACCAGTAATTTTTAAATATAAACTTTAATAGACGGCCAAATATTTTCATTGGGTGCTTAGCACCTTTTCCGCCTCTTTGTGGTCTTTGATTAGGCATTCTTCTCACCTACCCCTTTTTGTTGAGTTTCATAGATTTCTCTATAAATCTCATTATTCTTTACAAGTTCTTCATGAGTTCCGTAACCATTAATCTTACCATCATCTAGAACGATAATATGATCACAATCTTCTACTGAAGAAATACGTTGAGCAATAATAATCTTTGTAGTTTCAGGAATTTCTTCTCTAAATGCTTTTCTAATAAGTGCATCAGTCTTTGTATCTACAGCACTTGTAGAATCATCTAGAATTAAAATCTTAGGCTTTTTAACTAAAGCACGCGCAATACATAATCTTTGTCTTTGACCACCTGATACGTTTGTACCACCTTGGTCAATATGTGTTTCATATTTATCTGGGAATGTTTGAACGAATTCATCAGCTTGTGCAAGTTTAGCCGCATGTATTAACTCTTCGTCTGATGCGTTCTTATTTCCCCAACGAAGATTTTCTAAAATAGTACCTGTAAATAAGACGTTCTTTTGAAGTACAACCGAAACTTTGTCACGAAGTGTTACTAAATCATAATCTTTTACGTTAACACCACCGACTTTAAGTTCACCACTAGTTACATCATATAAACGAGGAATAAGATTTACAAATGTAGATTTAGCACTACCAGTACCACCAATAATACCTACAGTCTCGCCTGAAGCTATATGTAAATTAATATTTTCAAGATTTAATTTATTTAAATCATGGGCATATGAGAAATTAACATTATTAAATTCAATTTCTCCATCCTTTACATCATAAATAGGATTTTCCTTGTTTGTGATAGCAGGATCTTCATTTAATACTTCTCTAATACGGAAAGCAGATTCACTAGCCATTGATATCATTACAACGATAAATGAAAGCATCATTAATGAACCTAAAATTTGCATTACGAAGGCTACTAGAGCTGTAATATCACCTGCAGACATTGATCCGTTATAGAATAATTGACCACCGATGAAACAAATTAATACAATACAAGCATGTGTTGAGAATTGCATTAAAGGATTGTTGAAAGCTAATGCACTTTCAGCTCTACATGAATAGTAATAAACAGCTTCACTTGCATTATGGAATTTCTTATTTTCAAAATCTTCATTAACAAATGACTTAACAGTTCTTTGTGATTGAGCATTTTCCTCAACGATAGTATTTAATTGGTCATACTTCTTAAACATAACCTTGAAATGCTTATTAGCACAAATCATCATTATACCTAAACCTATAATTAAGATTGGAATAACAATTAAGAATGTATAACTAATTTTCTTATTAATTAAGAATGCCATCAAGAATGAGAATAAGAACATTGTTGGTGCACGGAATGTGATCCTTATAATCATCATGAATGCGTTTTGTACGTTATTAACATCTGTTGTTGTACGAGTTATTAAGGATGCAGTTGAGAACTTATCGATATTTTCAAATGAGAAAGTTTGAACTTTATGATAAAGTTGTTCACGACCATTTTTCGCAAAACCACAGCTTGCTTTAGATGCAAAATAACCTGCAAGTACACCTGCACCAAGTGCAATAATTGATGTTAAAATCATTAATATTGAAGCTATTGTAGCTGCCTTACTAGCACTAGCTGCTTGAAGTGTCGGATCAGCTTGATAACTAGCTAAAAAACCAAATAAATAAATCTTTGCACTATTTTGATTATTATAAATTGGTGAATCAGCTGGATTGATGAAGTTTACAATATCAGACATCATTAACGGAATTAAGATTTCTAGGAATGATTCAATACATACAGTTATAGGTGCTAGTATTGTTTCTTTCCAATATCCCTTAACGAAGTTGATTAAATGAGCTTCTTTTTTCAAAACCATTTTATTTTGTTTAAACTGTCTTTTTTTCTCTTTTTCAGCCTTTAAAATGGTTTTTTGTTCTTCTTTTAAATGTGAATATTTACCCATAATTACCTCCTAATTTTTATTTATATTAGCAATTAATTTGTCTAATATATCATTTAATATGTTTGCCTCCGAATCAGACAAAACTTGTCTTGTGTGTTTTTCATTGTCTTCAAACGATTTATCTAGCATATTTACTTTTTCTTTACCTAGTTCTGTTAATCGAATCTCTTTTAATCTGTTATCAGATTTGTCAGTGATTCTTATAACACAACCATTTTTTTCTAGATTGTTAACCAAAGAGTTTAAACTTGATTTTCTTAATTTAAATTCGTTCTCTAAATCCTTTAAATAAACAGGATTACCTGCGCAAGAATTAAGATATAAAATAAGTCTTCCTTGTTCAGCTGTAAGGCCAAATTTTAAAGTGTCTTGATCAATTTTTCTCTTATGTAATCTAGACAAATATGCAATTTTATAATTCAATGTATCGTTTTGTTCAGACATAAAATACCTCGATTGTTAGAAGCCTAACTATTTTAGCATTAAGTCTAAAACAATTCAACAAATTAAATTACTTTCAAAAAAAGAAAACGTTTACATTTTATTCCGTTAGAACATTCAAAAAGTACTAATAAATTTAAAGTAATTTTCTAAATTCATTAGTACTATTTTTTCTATTTTCCGTTTATTTCATACGACCTATCAAAGAACGTAGTATGTAAAAGGCTATGTCTTATCTCTTTGTTAGTTAAATAAGTATTGTATACTTCTTTAACAGAAGGATTTTCATAAGAATATCTAATAGTCATTTGTTTATCTTGATTAAATAAGTTCTCTTTTCTCTTTAGTTTAGCTTCTTCTAATATTGGTTTTCTTAATATTTTAATTTGTCCACCACCATTAGCACATCCACCAGGACAAGCCATAACTTCGATGAAATCATATTTTAAGCCTTCAGACTCCATTTGATCAATGAAGGCTTTTGCATTAGCCATGCCACTTAGTCTAGCGACATTAATTTCTTTGTCCGCAATTTTAACAACCGCAGTCTTAATATCTTCGTTTCCTCTTAAGGCTTCATATTTAATGAAATCTTCACTACTTGCATTTTCACCTGTTAATAAATAATGAGCTGTTCTTAGTGTAGCTTCTAAAACACCACCACTAGAACCAAATATAAGTCCGGCCCCGCTTCCTTCGCCGATAATAGAATCATATTTTTTATCTTCTAAGGTTTCGAAATCAATATTATGTTTCTTTATAAGGTTTGCTAATTCTCTAGTAGTAATTGATGTGTTACAGTCTCGAGCTTCATCATTATTTAAGTTAGAAGCTTGATTTACTTCTTCACGTTTACATTCATATTTTTTAGCTGTACAAGGTGTCACAGAAACAACAAATATTTTTTTAGGATCAATATTTAATTTTTGTGCAAAATAAGTCTTAACAAGTGTTGCTTGTATCTCTATAGGGCTTTTTACAGAAGATAAATGCGAAATTTTATTAGGATAATTTATTTCGCAAAAACTAACCCAACCAGGACAACATGATGTAAACATAGGTAAATTAGTTTTACTATTTAATCTTAGAACTAATTCATTAGCTTCTTCCATGACAGTCATATCAGCGCCAAAAGTTACATCTAATACATAATCGGCCCCAAGGCTTTTTAACGCACTTACCATTTTTCCTTCGATAAAGGAGCCATTAGGAATACCAAATGCGTCACCTAAGGAAACACGGACAGCTGGTGCAGTTAAAAATACAGTAATCTTTTTTGAATCATTAAGTGCATCTTCTACTTCACTTATATTACTAACTTCAGTTAGTGCATTAAAAGGGCAAGCAAGCACACATTGGCCACAATTAATGCAAACTGCATGATCACCATTTTTATTTAAATCGTATAAAGGATATACTCCGGCAATATTAGTACAAGCTTTTATACATAATTTACATTTTTTGCATAGTGAGTCATTACAAACTATACTAACATTATCCTTTTCAATAGGTACTCTATGTTCTAATCCATCAAATTTTGACATAATATTACATTAATGACAATACTTCGTCATCATCCATTCCTTTGACAAAATTTATTTTCTTTAAATGTAAAACAACTTCCTCACTACCTGTAATAGCACTAGGTTCATGAGTTAAAGTTACTACAACTTTTGCATATGTTCCAGGCTCGAAATCTATATTTATATCGTTTGTAGTCTCAAAGCCTAAGAAACGTACATCATTTGCACAACAAGTCATTACTTTTCTACCGGGTAAAAATACTGACTTATCGTTTATTCCTTCAATTTCTTCTAATCTAGCTATAAAAGATATTTCTTTATTGTAATATCTTTCATAATTATCGAAGGCATCCATATAGAAAGTAGGATATTGTTGATCGGTTAAATCAAGTTTATCTTGTGTTAAATCGTAAGGTAAGTCTTCTACTAAAGTATCAGACATTGAGCCATCTGACTTTTCAAAACCAATTTGGGCATTAGGATTAAATGCACGAATCATACGACGATAACTTGCAAGCTCTTTAATATCATCTGTTCTATTAAAGATAATAAGGTCTGCGTAACGAACCATATCAGAAAATATTTGTTTCATATTATTGAAATAAATATTAAAAGTAGACGCATCAATAAGTGTTATAACTTGTCCTAAAACATATCCTTTAGGTAAATCTAACAATTCAAATTTAAAGAATGAATTAAATTCAATTACAACTCTAGCAGGTTCATAAATCTTATCTTGTTCGATAAACCATTTTTTTGTTAACATTTCTTGGTTTTCTACAACAACCATATCAACATTATAGTTTTTTAAGAAATCGTTATCGTATTCTACTTCGCCTTCTTCACACACAACAAGTAATGTTCTACCTTGTTGTGCACCAAAATTAGACGAAATAACATCTTTAATTAATGTGGTTTTCCCACTCTCTAAAAAACCGTTTATTAAGAAAACAGGTATCTCAATCATAAAATCCTCTAGTCATTTAAAAATAAATTTTTGATTTCAGATTCTTTTAAATCTGAACCTATAACGCAAATTTTTCCAGTCGCAATCGCGCTTGTTTCACGAATTTCAAATTCACCTGGTACTAAATCAAATTCATACCATGTATTTTCACCTTTAATGATACCTTTAGATCTTAAAACGATACCAAATCTGTTTGAATTTGAAAGTGTATCTAATACGTTATTTAAAGCATCCTTATTGAATACTTTTGCAGTTTCAAAGCCATAAGAAATAAATACGTCATCCGCATCTAAATCGCCTTCATGGTGATGACAAGAACAATTAGGGTCACTACAATGGTGGTGATGATGTTCTTCGTGCTCGTGATCATGTTCATCATGGTCGTGTTCTTCATGTTCATGTTCTTCTTCATGATCATGATCGTGGTCATGATGATGTTCATGATGATGACTTACTTTATTCTTAACTTCTTCAAGTAATTTACGTTCGAATTCATCGTTTTTAGCTTCATAAGCTTCGATTAATTTATCATCACTTAATTCATCAACAGGGGTGGTTACAATTAAAGCCTCAGAATTGTTCTCTCTAATTATAGATAAAGCTTCTTCAATCTTCTTTTGACTAGCAACATCAGTACGAGATAAAATAACTGTTTTTGCATGCTTAATTTGGTCAATATAGAATTCACCAAAATTCTTAAGATACATCTTAGCCTTTGTAACATCACACATACAAACTAATGCATTAATTTTTGAATTTTCGACGTTTGAATCAGTTACAGCCTTAACAATATCAGATAATTTTCCAACACCACTAGGCTCAATAATAATACGATCAGGGTTATATTTTGAAACTAATTCTTTTAAAGCCTTTTCAAAATCTCCTTGAAGTGAACAACAAATACAACCTTGGTTAAGCTCAGTAATATCAATCTTAGTATCCTTTAAAAAGCTACCATCAATACCGATTTCACCATATTCGTTTTCAATTAAAACTACTTTCTCATCACGTAATTTTGTATTTAAAAGTCTTTTTATAAGTGTAGTTTTGCCTGCACCTAAAAATCCTGAGATAATATCAATTTTTATCATTATTAATTTCCTTCTTTCATCAAAATATTATATATCTATTTATCACTTATTGCAAATCGTTTGCAAGTATTTTATATCCGTTAATCTTGTTTATACTTAAATATTTTCTGCTTAACGTCTTATAAGTAGAATTAATATCTTTTTTATTTTTTGTTCCTACTTTATTT
>CAVGYR010000023.1:3143-17602 GCA_963633325.1 uncultured Treponema sp. | reverse complement strand
TATTTACTTTTAAAGCATCGTCAAGAACAGTAAAGATCTCATCTGGATCTTCTTCGACAACTGGCTTATCTAGTGATTGTTCTGCGTTGTCAATAATTTCTTCAACAGCATCACCAAGTGTTTGATCTGCTTTCTTTTTCTTACCTGCTTCATTTATCTTAGTCATGATTTTCTCCTCTTAACATTTCTCTCACATTATCTCTAGACTGATTATGCTTAATACAGCAGTCGTCCACAGCCCAATCAACTAAATCTTCATCCATTGGAATATTTTCTAATTTTAATAATTTCTTATATGAATCTCTTACCTTTTCAGATTGACTTTGCCATTGATCATTAAGATAATTATTAGCTTCTTCTAATAACTTTTTGCTTTCATTTAAGCTCTCGTCATTTTCGTGAATTCTATCATCAGCGGTATTCCAAGGCTGATTTTCTTTTTCTCGCTCTTCTTCAGCTGCAATAATTTCGTCTATTTCATCTTCATCAATGTAAATCCAATAGTCGTATAAGTCTAGATCACGGCACATTGACTCAGCTGGAATATCTGTAATTCTATCATATACTTCAGGCATTTCTTCATATATAATATCTTCAACAGCCTCTTTACATAGAATATCTGCTTGTTCTTGAGCAGCCTCAAGTGTAACTTCATCTAAGCCCTCGAAAGCTTCACCATAAATATCTGAAAAGTAATCTGCATGCTTTTCAATTGCATCATGGATTTTATTAAATTCTTCATCCGTTAAATCATTAACATCTTCATTTAAGCTCTCATCAATAGCTCCCCAATTAGCAGCTACTCTCTTTTTAAATTCGTCTGCAGACATATTAAAACTTTCTTTTACTTTAGTGCAATCTTCCTCTAAATCTAAATCTTTAGCCAAATCTGTAGCAAAAGCTTTGCATTCATCTGTAGATAATTTTACATTATATTGACTAAATAGTTCAGCTGGAGAAACTAAATCTCTCAATTCAGAAGGGTCAGAAATTTCTATATCTAGATCTTTTGCAATATCTTGTGCCAGCTCATTTAATCTATCTGTTGGCAGTCATTGTTCAAGTTCATCGATAACTAAATCATAGTTTTGGACTTGGTCAACAAGCTCATCTAATTTTGTATAAATAGAGGACTCATTAATAACTGATTCATCAACTTCTTTATTTTCTTCTGCATTAGCAACAGCAGCATATACTTTTTCTACTTGTTGTGACTTGCCTGACTTTAGGCATCTTTCAGCGACTTCCATGCAAGTATCCCAGTCAACTTGAGTAAACGTAGCCCAATTATCTTCTAGCTCATCCAGATCATTAGGGTCTTCTAAAATATCCATTTCTTTAAAGAAAGCTTTAATAATCTTAAAGAAATTAGGATAGGTAGATTCTATTGCGATTGGATCATTATCGAAAGCAACTAATGGCTGAGCTGTAAAAAACTCAAATCCATACTCGTCTACTAATGGCTTAATTTCATTTAGTTCTTCCTCTAAACCTTCCGGATTTTTTGCTTTTGCCTCATTTAAGCTTTCAACGGCTCTATCATCTAATTTAATAGGTGTTAATAACTCCGGAAGCTTCGCAAAATCACCTAGGTCTTTATCTTGATATAAATTAACAAGATTTCCATGAACGACCATATCTTCTATAACTTCGGGTCTTAATTCTGGTTCATCTTCACAAGCATTATCAATATAGACTGCTAGTGTTTGTTCAAATATAGAAGCCAATTCTTCATCAGATTCTGGGAAAGCGTATAGCTTAAACTTAGTGCCATCTTCTTTTGTTGCTACAACAATTCCATCCTCATCTTCTAGCTCAATAAAGAAGCCCATTGTTCCATTGTATAAACTATCTGCATACTCGGCATAAGATGAATCTACATCACCATAAAAGAAAACAATACCGTCTCTAGTTTGAGCATTAATCTTAGGAATTATTTCATTTTCAAGCTCTTCAGCATCAAATTCCCACATATGTTCATCTTCATCAATAAGCTTATTTAGACCCTCATTATCTAAACTAGCTAGCATCTCTGAGTCATATCCGTAATCTACTAAAGTAGCTTTCTTACTTTCTTCTGGAAGACTTTTTAGGTACTCAGCGGTACCATTAGCACTCCAAATTCTTTTAGTACTCATAAATTTCTATTCTCCTTACTATATTATATATAATTTTAATATTCTAGTAAACTTTCGTCATAATTATCACCAAGTGATAATTCTTGGTTCTCAAGTTCAACCTTTTTATCTTTTAGATTTTGCAATAAGCCCATGTTACGAATTTCTTTAAATACTTGATTACCTAAGCTAAATTCTCCGTCTTTTAAGATTGATTCTTGTCTTAAGATATATAAAGAGTCTACTACATCATCTATTTTAGCAATTGTATCAGCCTGTTCTATCTTGTTCTCATATTCTGCAACGAGCTCATTTAGTTTAGTCTCATCTAAATCTGGGATATCCAGTTTTTCTGGTTCTTTTAACCAGCCGTCTTTAAATGAATAGATACCATTAGAATTAGCATGAATTTCATTTGGCTCTACATATATTTCAACTTCATGACCATAGATAGTTGGATCATATTTATTATTGAATAATCGTTTATAAGCTTCATATAATTTTATAGCTAGCTCTTCTCGATTTTCATAAATAGAAGTATCTGCAATAATATGAACATCAATGTCAGAATGTTCCGTATAGTTATAATTTGCATTAGAACCAACAATAACAATATCTTCTATATCGATATTGATTTCATCTTCTGTTAAGTTTTCTTTAAACTTATCAACAATTTCCCCAATCTTTTCTCTAACTTCTAGTTTTAATTCATTATCCTCTCATAAGTCAGGATTTAACTCATCATGCTTTTCTAGTGCTTCGCCTAAAGGACCAACAGATGGATTTTTATCTGGAAGATAAATAAGTCCCCCAAAAGAAACTTGGTAATCAGTACCACTAATCCCCTCATTCTCATAGTCCAAGTTAGAAGTAACGTCGTCATAGTACCTTGATAGAATCTCTTTAGCATTATTTAAATCTGCTCTTGTGCTTACTGGAAATTTGCCGCTATCAGCGCAAAACCCTTCAGTATAATTCGAGAGCACTTTGTATAGTTCTCTATAATTCATAAATTAAAAATTCTCCTATAATAAAATACAGAAAAAGAGAAACTTTCGTCTCTCTATTCTCCTCGCTCTAATATAACCTTAGCAGCTTCAATTATTTCTTTATACTCTTTTGCTTTATTTTCAGCGATAACTTCAGCTTGTTTAGCTTCATTTAACTGAGTCGTTAATAATCCATTTTGAGTTTTTAATTCAGTAATATCTTTATTTAATGACTCTACTTTAGCATTTAAAGTATTAATTTGAGCTTTTAACTCATCTACTTCATTTTCTAATTCAGGATCAGTTTTAGTACTATTATCAGCTAAATAGGTCTTAGTTCAACCACCTTCATCATTTAAGGCAATCCATCTTTCATTATCCAACTTCGCTCAAGTATAATCTCCTGCCTCTTTAGTTTCTTTGATATTATAAATACCAGGAGCGGCAAATTGACCTTCAACTGCATCTCCATTAGCATCTTTCCTGATTCTAACTAAATCAACTAATACTTCTACCTGCGCTTTAGTAGTGTCTCTGCTAGCTCTAATATCATTTATATATGGATTATGTAAACAGCCATTATAAATAAAGCCAACACCAGAAGTTTTAACCCCTCTATTAACTACATATTCCTTTGTTTCAAAGAAAGTACCACCGTAATTGGATTGAGATACTAATACCTTCCAACCATTTCCTGTATTACCCAGTACTCTTTCACAGATAGCAACGTGCCCGTATTTATCTGAACTTGCTCCTCAACAAAGAATGCCACCAACAACTGGTTCATTACTGCCAACCCAATCTGATTTAGAATATCATTCTTTTGCATCATAGAAACCCCCAACAGAAATATTAGGAAAGACTTTAACGGCTTGATTAGCAATTTCTTCGGACCTTCCTATACAATACGTAGTGCAATTAGGTAACATAGTACCACTAGATTTCGCTCCCTTATTATAAGAGGCATCATACCAGAATTTATTATTTTTTATACCTGCACTAGATAATCTTTCAGCAAACATAGGAACAGAAGATTCATTAGTATCATCTACGTTAGACTTTTTCTTGCGATATAAAAGTAAGGCATTCTTAACTTTTCTTGTAGTAGTAATATCATAAGCTCCGAAGTATCTTCTCCAAACGCTTCCACCACCGTCTAGCATAATAGCGTTATAGAATCCATTATCTTGAGCAATTTTAACAGCTTCATCACCGGTAATTCCAGAAGAACCAGTTTCTCCTTTAATAGAATAAGATAAGAAATTGCCATCTTTATCTTCACCCATAATAGTTCTTCCTGATTTTGTTTTATATTGAGAACTAAATTCTGAATGGCCATAAGTAACAACTTTACCATCTAATAGTAAACCAATACCTGTAATAGCTCCATAAGCAGCTTCCAATTTATTATTAATAATCCATTCTTGTTTACCAAATCATAACTGGTCATCAATAGCTGCAATAGCCATTGCCTTGTTATAATCTGAAACAGCTGTCATAGAGACATCTTGGTTATTAACCCCGCGGGACTTCTCAAGCCCACAAGCATAATGAGAATTTTCTCAAGTATAGAATAAACCACCATTAACAGCTAATACTTCTTCTCATCCATTATTGACTAAATCTGTATCTCCAAATCCTGAAGCAGAAGTAATATCATATTTATCACCATACTTATTTCCATCAACGGACCATTTATAATCATAGTTATCATCTTTTATAATTCTAATTAAATTTGCCATCTATTACCCTCCTATAAGGTCTTCCTAATTCCATACTCCATAAGCCTATGTTTGATAATTCCTACTGTAGTATTAAAATAATTTGCACATTGTGCCACAGTATAATTTAATTTAACATAGCACCCATATAGCTCTTCTTTATCTATGACTGTCTTTTTTCTACGAATAATTTTATTTTTCTTAATCTTATATTTTTTTAAATACTTTTGAATTGTAGAGATAGAACAATCAAAATAATTGGCACATTGTTCTTGTGTTTTATTTAATGTAACATATTGGTAGTGTAGCTCATCAGCTAAAATATCTATTGTATTATAGCGTTCTCATTTATTCGCATTCTTTTTAACGACTTTCATGCCATCTTTTGATTGTTTAATCATATAAGAGCTATCTCTAAAAATTTTATAAAAAGCTAAATAAAAGCGCAACTCATTTTTAGAAAAGCCAAATTGTTTGCACAAGCTATCTTCGGATGCCCATAAATCGACATAATAATGTCTTAAATCTAGCAACTCTTGATCACTTAATTTTCTGTACAATTTTAAATTTCCTTTATTTGGCTTATGTATTTTTAAGGCTACTAATCAATTATACATTAATGATCAACTGACCCCATACAAATCTGCACATGCTAGTATAGAACTATTACATTTATAAAAATTAATTATTAGATCGTCTCTACTAGGAATTTCTTTTTTATTTCAAGGCATTTGGCCTTTTTGCTTTCGCTTTATTTGTATCTTTTTCTCTGTGGATAATTTTTGCATCGCCTCTTTAGTTTTCATGCTAATTTTCTTTTTTATTTCTTCTGTAGCCTCGTAGTGCTCACCACCAGGTGTTAAATTAAAGCCAAGAGAATGCTCTGTAGTGCAAAAGAGTTTAATTAAGGCTTGTTCTTTTAGACATGCTTGATTTTTTGTTAAGCCTTCAAAAAGAATTATATGTTCAAAAGCATCTCAGCCATATTTTTCTATTGTATTTCAGAAATATGCATTATGTTTATAGCCCTTTCCATATTGCCACCTGTAATTAGGATTATTTTTACATGTAATTCCAATGTATTTTCGGCTGTCGGCTCTTAGTTTATGCATATATACTATGTAATTATTTTCCATTTTTTAATTCTCCTTATGAATTTTAAATAGGCTGGCTTACTGATAAGGACAATATTATCCCCTTAAGTCGCGACCCTTAAGGCTTCCCAGCCTATATACATATAATATATTAGTACTTTTCTCTTAATTATCTTTCTACTATATTTGCAAGTATCAATGCTTTTCGTACATCTTTTCTATTTTCATTTAGTTCTTCTGTTATTCTAGAAATAGAATAACCCATAAGACATTTCATTTCATACAATTCTAAGTATCTTTTTGCTAACACTTCAGCCTTGGTTGGCCGTTTTAAGCTATACAATTTTATGCGATGCTTAATAACTCCTAGAGTAACCCCAAAGTATTCTGCGCATTGCTCTGCCGTTTTACCTAGGACAATATACTGATAACCTAATTCTTCTTTACTTATATCAAAATAAAGAACTTTCTTATGTGGTCTTTTTAGATTATACTTTTTTACTAATCTAAATATTGTAGTTTCACTGCAACCAAAATAATCTGCACACTCTTTATAGCTCTTTTCAAAAGCAATAAATTGTTCTTCTAAATCTTCTTTGCTGATATCTATTCTGGTTTCAGCTTTGCTTATCTTTTCTTTAGTTTTAGAAATGACCTCATAGCAGATTCCACCAGTAGTCAAATTAAATCCATACTTTGAATCTGTTGCACTAAACAACTTGATTAATGCTTTTTCTTTTAAACAAGCTTGTTCCATGGTCAAACCTTCGAATAAAATCTCATGCTTAAAAGAGTTTCAGCCATACTTTTTAATTGTATTAAAGAAGTAATGGTTGGTTTTATAGCCATTGCCATTACTTCATCTATATTCAGGTTTTGTACTTGTTATTCCAATGTACTTTCGTCCATCAAATAATGTGTGCATATATACACAGTAATTAGCCTTTTTCTTCTCCATCAACAATGTATTCTTGAGAAGCTTCTTCCTCAGCCTTCTTATCTAATTGTTCTGCAATTGTTAAGTCTTCAATTGGTAAAGTAGAAATAGTTGTTTCCGTTTTAGAGTATTGAATAAAGTTCTCAATAGCCTTACTTGCCCAGTAACAGTAAACGACTTTCTTTGCAATTTCAACAGCTGCTAATAAGGTTACCGTAGTTTCACCAATTACAATTTCTAAATTTCCACCATAAATTTGTAATCCAGCCACGCATAACCCCGCAGAAATAGCCCAAGCAATATACTCACCAACGCCTAAACCTAATTTCTTCCAATTAAATTCGCCGGCTTTTACAGCTTTCATTACTCCAGTAATAGCATTTGCAGCCATTAGAATACTAAGAGCTGAAATGAAATTAATGAAGTCTTCTGTAAAAATGTTTTTTAAAAAATCAATCATATTATTCTATTTCTCCTTTTACAATCTTTTGCAATAGTTCATCCAAGGTTAATGCAAATAAAGTAACTTTTCAATCTGCTTTATTCGAATCCCACTTACCAATTTTAGCTTTGTAGCATAAGTGCTGCATTTCCGGAAACTCAATAATTATATCTGCTGCAAAGTTATTTGCCATATACGCAATTGGATGCTGCAACGTTCTTGATTTAAATCCTAATTCTCTTAGAGTGTTTCGATCCTCTTCATAAGGTAAAGACTCGTACCAATCTATGATTTCAATACAGCCTTCACAAATTGATTTCATTTTATTTAAAAAATCTTCATCTGTTTCTGTTCCACGTTTTAACGACTGTCCGAAATAAGATGGAGCATCACCAACTCTTGGATATTTCCCAGGTTCAATATCTCTAATACCCGAAGAAGCTCAAGAGTCATTTTTAGGAAAATGCTCTATATATAATAAACAAAGAGCCGAATTCGTATTATTTTCAATTAGACCTATTTGCAAGTTTTCTAAACTTGTCTTTAAATATGGAGACAATCTAGGATAGTTTTTATCTATCCAATCGGCTAAATCGTGCGCATTCATTTTTATTCGTGCTCCCAAACTTCATCGTTTTTATAAGTTATATCTTCATTATGAAAATAAACAGTACAATCATCTGCTATTTTATGCATATTGTAGTCCTTATAATAAAGCAATAAAGAATAATATCTACTATTATGCTCTCTGTAAGCTCTATCAAAAATATCTGTTGTAAATCCTATCTTAAATACTTTTTCATCTGAACAAATAGGAATTGGAATTATAGGTAATAAGAATGTGCATCTTATTCCTACATAGTATTCAGCGTAGTCATGGTCTCCCGGAATCGCTTCTCGCCCTCAATACAATCTTGTAGAATATCAGTAAGGACAACTTTCTGTTCTAGGCATTGTCTCAACAGAATGAAATAGCTCCTTATCATTATCTATTTCTATTCTAGAAATACCTTCTAATTTTTCTTTTTTAGACTTTGTTTTTAAATGACTTACTAAAGCAGGAATATTTTTTAGTCCCAGTCATCTATCAAAAGCTCAATGTTTTAGTTGATCTTTATACATATCTATTTCTCCTTTGTTATACAATACAATAAAAAAAGGAAATGCTTTTACATTTCCTCGGTTAATCTTTTATATTCAAATTTATTTTTAATATTTGTGCCAAAGAATCTTCCTTTGCTCTCTGCTGTCTTTAGACTTTCAAATAATTCTTTCGGCACATTTGAATATTCATAAATACTACCAGATGTAAATTTAACAAATAGCTTGTTAGTATCAAACGCAATGCCTTGAATAGTACTAGAATCAACATTTTCAAAAATCATAATTATTTCTCCTTCTTACATTATTACTTCGCCAGTCTTTTCATCAATTTCATATTCTGGCTCTAGTTCTGTATTATTTAATTTTGCTACAACTTTGGCTCTTAAATCTTCTTGAGCTTTTTCATTAGCGGCATAATAACTCTTAACTGCTTCTTTACCCTGCAATCGTTGCCCATCATGAGTTGTAAACCAAGCTCCTGACTTATCAATTAAACCGTACTCAATAGCTAAATCGATTACTTCGTCTTTTGCACTAAAGCCCTCTCCAAAAATAAGAGGAACTTCAGTTGTTTTCATAGGTGGTGCAATCTTATTTTTTACAATCTTAATTTTAACCTTGTTACCAATTACTTGGTCACCATTTTTAATTGCAGTAGTTTTTCTTAGTTCAATTCTTTGAGAAGCAAAATACTTAAGAGCTCTACCACCTGTGGTGGTTTCCGAAGGCCCCATTGAAAATCCAGTACTTACTTTTTCTCTTATTTGATTAATAAAAATAACCGCGCAGTTCTTTTCGTTTAAGGTGCCTGTAATTTTTCGCATGGCTTTTGCCATGAGTCTAGCTACAACACCTATTGTCATGTCTGCCATTTCACCATCAAGTTCTGCTTGTGGGGCAAGAGCGGCAACAGAGTCTACTACTATTAAATTAACTTCACCTGTTTCTGCTAGTATATTCACAATATCCAGTGCTTGCTCAGCTGACGACGGTTGTGTAAAAATCATTGAATCAGTATCAACTCCTAAATGTTTTGCGTAATCAACATCAAGAGCATTTTCGACGTCTACATACGCAACTTTTCCTCCATTTTTTTGGCATTCTGCTGCAAACTGTAAGGCTAAGGTAGTTTTACCTGCAGATTCTGGGGCATAACATTCTGTAATACGTCCATAAGCAATACCACCTCCTAATATCTTATCAATCAATAATGATCCACTCGACAATAAATTTTGTTTAACAGGTGGTTGGTCTCCTAAAGTCATGATAGTCCCAGAACCAAATTTCTTATTAATAGATACTAATGCAGCATCTAAGTTTTTTGCCATAACTTTTTTCTCCTTTTCTACTTTATTATTATAATAAAAAAAGACTAGTTTTGTACACTAGTCTAAATAATTTTGTCCATATCTTTTTATGAATTCATCAGTTGTTTTATTATAATATTGTTGCCATCTTTTTTGAGCCATCTGTTTTAACTTCAAGTCAAGCTCTTTATTATTATGCACTGCCATGTTCGACATATTATGATGAAAAGAACAAAGAGGAAGAACCATCCCATCCTCTTTAGACTTTTTTCTGTTGGCCATTCCATAAAATACCTCATGTAATGCAATATTTGACTCTGAGCCACAAATAAAGCATTTATTTAAATAAGGAACTAATATTGAATAACGATCTGAATCTTTAACTAAATCTTTTTTCCCTGCCATACTTTATTTTGCCACAATTGCTAACTTGTTATTTTTAAATTGCCTACTGGCCGTGTCCAAACCAATATTATAACTGAATTCATAGTGATGATTATCTGAATTTATCCATTTAGCAATAAATTTAAATTCACCTGTTTCAAAATTAGGGAAAGCATATACTTGAACTAAACAGCCATACGATCTTTTAAATAATGTGTTTATTTGATAATTTAAATCAGAGTGATTAATTAAGTCGACTAATAATGTTCCTAGGCATCTTACAACATATTTATTTAAATTGCCTTCATATAATTTGCTTGGCTCATTTAGTTCACTTGAAATAACATTATTACAAATATTTCTTAACTCTTGGCAAGTCTGAAAAGTTGGATTTGCTAAGTCTAGCTTTATTATATTTTTTAGGCTGCTTTGCACAGATAACTCTACGGACCAGCTTGGTCCATTACCTTTAATAATGTCTAACATTGTTTCAGCTAAGAATGTATAACCATCATCAACAGACTTTGATAAATAGTCATTACTAAACCATTTTGCGAAATTAACACCTGACGATAAATCAGAATCGCTATGATTACTTGTTTCTATAAACTTCATTATAGACTCAAACATAGAAGAACTTGAAGGTTTTGCCCCAGATTTAGTCTTAGCCGATACTCTTACCGCCTCGTATCGCTTTGGCAGCAAAGTATAATCAATCAATTTCTCATTTGCTTTCGCCGGATATAAAATACTTACTGGAGAGTACATTGCTTCTTTTATTGTTGCTGCAAAGCTGATAGCTCCATAGATTTCCGCAAAATCCACCTCTAGGCCACTCTTTATCTTTTTAAATTTTTCTGACCCTAATTCATTAACTAAGTCTTGCAAACCAGGAACCGTAAATCCAAAAGTTATATCTGTAGTTGAATCACTTTGTAAATTTTCATATAAGTCATTTAAGTTAGTACAAGATGTATTATTTGCAGCTGCTTCTGCTAAGGTTTTTAAAAATGCCCCTACATCTGGATCTTTATCATATTTAATATAATCCGGTAAGCTCAAATAATCAATTTCTTTTCCTTTTAAATTATCAATCAGCTTAACTGGAGCTAATTCTTTTCCAATTTTACTGGAAACTACAATAAAATAAGGGTCGTTATCTAGCAATACTTCAAATGAACTAAACTGTCCAGAAGCTTCAGGATGATAACTATAATCAACAAATTGGTAATTAGTAGACTCTAATTTTATATTTCTTAAAATATTTTCAGCTTTTTCTAATGCCTTATCACCATTATTTAAATCTAATCTAATTCTTAGCAGTTGTTGCGGATGCCTGCTATTAGTTCTTTTCTCTAAAATATAAATAGAAGAATCTTTTTCTAGCTCAGAACAAATATACTTTCTGACTATATTTAATTGCGTATTTTCTAAACTTTCATTAATTACAGACAAGCCCAAACCTCGCCTAACATCGTTAAATAAGTTTCTTGCATCTTTTTCATCAAAAGGTACTATAGATTCAAATTCTTCAAAATTATCTTCTTTTGCTAATTCACGAGCCATAGAAGCGGAAATAGTTTCCAGCTTATCTTCACTATCTGCATTTCTTTCGCCGGCAGAAACAAAATTAATGGAATTATAACTATAATTTATTTTACCAGATTTATCAGGAATATTATTGTAAGCTAATAACACTTTATCAGACGAGTATTCACCTTGTAGCCTATCTGAGCCACAAACATAAATAATATCAGTATATTCATTATTTAATTCTTCTAGAACATTAATGAGTGTTTTTGCGGGTGAATCAACTATATTTACATTAGGGAACGCTTTACGACAATAATTTAATTTATTATCATAACTTAATGGGTTTTTCTTTTTATCTTGTGTATGGCTTAAAAACAAATAAGCATCACCATTATTTTTATCAGCTGTTAATTCTAAAGTCTTTACTAATTTTAAATGGGCAATAGTAGGCGGGTTCATTCTACCAAAGGCAACAACAGCTAATTTCTTAGGTCCTTCCAGTTTTTCATTTAAGTTTTCACTAAAACCTCTTAAAATATCATCATCCCTATTTGCATTAGAGAAAGTAGAACGATCAACTAGCTTAACCACATTACCGTCTAAATCTGACATTGCAATTCCTTCGCCTGAAGTTGTAATATAACCTTTTGATGCAGAATTGAAAAATGTACTGAAGTCTTTCTTAGTAGGAAAAGTTGCAATTAATTTCATTTTGATTTCTGCAACTGTGTTTAAGCAATCAACTAAAGTAGTTAATAATAGATCATTTTCCTTTAATAAAGTATTTAAATCAATTAATGATTGCTCATAAGCTGATTTTGCCTTTTCTCTTCCTTTATCCGTTTTGAGTGTATTTTGCTTTTTCTCATAGTCAGAGGCCAATCTATTAGAAATAAAGTTATTTAATTCGTCTTTAAATGTATTCAGGTCTAATGTTATAACTGCTTTATCTGAAATAAACTTATTTTCAAACAAATTCCAATACTTAATAAACATTGGATTATTCAATAATTGTTCATATGAAGGATCATCTTCTAGCCTAGCTTTTAAATTTATAAATTTATTATATAAAGTGCTAATATTAGGAAGCCTTGTTGGCCTTTCAATAGTAGGAGTCATGATATAAATGTCGCCAGGAACATCAAATAATCTAGGCAAATCTACCTTAAATGATTGCTTTTTATTATTTAAATTACCTGTATATATGGTATGAAAACAGATTCCAAACGCAGAATTAGCTATTTTTTGGTAAGCAGGAGAGTCTTCGCTAACAGCATATATAACCTTATTTGGCTGGAAAGTAATATACTCTTGACCTAAAATTTCTTGATGTTTTAAAGTACTTTCTGTATATAAGCAGTCTCCTTGCCATGCTTCACCTTTTGGAATTAATCTAGCTAATTCTAGGCAATAAGCTAATTTTTTAGCCATTTCAGGACGATCACCATATTTTTCTATAATATCTTCTTCTGAACTAATGACATTATTATTGCCTTTAACAAATGATTTTAAGCAAATAGAATTATCCGGATAGCCCTCAAAATGAGACCAGCAAATTACTGCTGGAGCTCCATCAATCTTTTCTGTAAAAATAATATTATCTGACAAAATATTATCTATTTTATATTTAATTTCTTCTAATCCTTCTTTACCAAAAAGAACTAAATCTTCAAAATGTGCCATATGTGTGTTTAGTCTTGTCATAGCTAAAACCTCCAAAATACAAAAATATAATACACTAAAATTGAGCGCCTGTAAACTATTTTTTACATATAAAACAATGTAAACTATCTTTACGCCTATGTAAACTTTCTTTACATCGATGTAAAGATTCTTTACGCCTATGTAAACTTTCTTTACACAATAATATAGAATATATATCTAGATAAATATTATAGAAGATATTATAGAAGATTTTGGGCATAAAGCCCAGATATGTATTTTAGTTAAAAGAAAAAGACTTTCGAAGAAAGTCTAAAATAAAGAAGAGAAATCAAGAAAGAGAAGAGGCGGATTTTATTCTCAAAAATGGGCATATTCAAAATAAGCGTTTTAAGGTACCTTATTCGTTCGTTCCACTCTTAGAGTGTATTTGCTTGCTCATACTTAAAACAGCTCACCACGAGCTTCAGAACGCTCTACAGGGTGATTCTGGCAATAGTTAGTAGGCTAAGTGTCACAGGGTAAAATAAAAAAAGACTTTAAATAGCCTTTTTAGTTATGAATTTAAAATAAATGTTTTGGTGTATCGTATTCGCTTATTTAGCTAAAAATGTGTATTTATACTCCAAAAACTAGAACGCTTCACCACGGCGATTTATTTAGTCCTGAGGGCTATTCTAGCTTCGTTTATTAAGGTCTAAACCTTTTAATGTTAAAGTTATGTCTGTTGATGGGGCTTTCATAGCCATTAATGTAATAGATTTATCATTCGTTATTAAGGTAGTTACATATGCTCTATTTTTTATCTGAACTTTATAATCTGTGCCAGAAGCAACCGGATCAACTGATACATCCCAAATAGGCGAGTCAGTTGCTTTTATATATTTTAATTTTTCAAACCCAGAACCTGAATTTTCATTTAATTCGCATGAGCAATAGGTACCATTATCACTCCATAGTGCTTGTGGCACAACAAAGGTATCAACTTCTTTACGAGCATATGTATCATATATAACCTGTTGATAATGATCTTTATGGGCAAGGGGATATATTTCAATTCCTCCAAGTTCTTGATTTAATAAAATTACATCTTTTTTTTGGGCCATTTTTATAACCTCCTGTGATATAATACAAAAAAAGAGATACTCTAATTTTTGTATCTCTTTACC
>CAVGYR010000023.1:0-3133 GCA_963633325.1 uncultured Treponema sp. | reverse complement strand
CCTTAGTTATAAATTAATTATATTAAAATAGCCAAGAATCAAATAAATAATCAATTAATGAATTTGTGTCTGTAATAGTTGTATGGTAGCTACCGTATTTCTTACAAAAATCATTTAATTTATCTTTTGCAACTTTATAAGCATCATTTGCAGCCTTATAAGCATCTTCAACCTCTTTTGCGGCTTTTGCTCTTTCTTCTTTAACGACTAATGCTTGTTTATTTTTTTCTTCTAATTTTGCTTCTGCCTCGTTTAGCTCATCTTCTGTGTCAAATAATTTTTTAACTTTTTCTGAATAGTATTTCATCTTTCTAAATCCTCCTATTGATTTATTAGAGTGAGTCCTCTCTCACCTCTATTTATATGAAAAATAGAATCCTAAGGCATAATTCTACTTGACATTATTATAATACAATAAAAAATCATTTGTTGTTGGAAATATCTGCTGTAAGTCTGGTCTACTTTTATATAAATTTGTTAAGACTTCGGTTGTAAAAGTAGGATTAGCAGGGTATAATTTATTTTCTCTTTGTGTAGGTCTGGCTCTTCTATCTGTTACAATATGACCCCATGGTGTTTTCTTTTGCATAATAATACCTCCGAGCAATTATTATTATACTATAACTGTTAAAAAAAGTAAACTTTAATTGTCTACTTTTTCTTTCATTAATAATTCAATATATGCTTCTACACTATGCGGCTGTTCACTATTATCAATTTCTACTTGCTGTAAAAGGTAGATAGCATTTTTTGCTATCTTTTCCCAGTTAATTTCTTCTACCGACATAGCCTAAAATTGTTTGTATAATAATTAACGCTGCCCATATTTTCAGAAATAAAGTTGTTGTGTAGGTAAGAGCAAAAATAAAACAAATTAATTTTGCAATTACAAAAGCTTCTAAAGCATTAAGTGCAATAGCTAATAAAAAACATCCTACAATTACTAATATACTATCCTTCATCCTTAATGTCTCTTCCTTCTATAAAGTCATAAGTCCCTGCAATAAATTCTAAAACATGTCGCATCTCAAACGTTAAACTATAAAGTTCTAATAGTTCTGATCTTAATAATAGCTCATTATTTTCATCATAAAACTCTAAATCTTGTCCCATTTGTTTTAGAGTCTTAATTAATTCTTTATATTCTAAAATAATAAGATTAGCTTTTTCATTAGACCGATATTCATTTAATGTGTTAGTAAAATTGTTAGTCATATGCTACTCTTTAATACTCATTACAAGTTTACTCGTACTATTCTTAATAGGAATTTCTAGTTCAAGTTCTTCTTCATTGATAGTAATATTATCAAGATCTAAGTTATTAAATAGGGCCTCAAAATTACCATCATTTAGCATTTCCACTAAATTTGGGTAGTAAGTATCATCTGTCATATCTTAATTTTCCTCCAATTATTCTTTAGTACTCATCGTAAATTTATATATACTGTTCTTAATAGGAATTTCTAATTTCATAGTATCTTTATGAACAACTATATTGGTTTGGTCTATATAATTAAATAGTAAATCAATATAGCTACCATTTGGTACACCTATTAAATCTGGGTAATACGCATCCAATTAGTCGTCCTCCTTAACTATATATTGGCAAGTTCTGACTGTAATATCAATTAGGATAAAAATAATAAGTAAATAGCAAAAAGCCATTAAAATAGTTAAGCCAACAGCTTTTGCAATTGCTGCAATAAAAGTGCAGATAATGTCGGCTACTATATCATTTACAATATGATACAAAAAACTCTTTTGATTATATTTAAATTTTAGTTCTAATAATTTCTCGTTCATTATTATTCCTCCTCAAATTCAACATCAATATCTTCTTTATCTGTTAATTGTGTATTATCGTCAGATAAGATAGTAGCAGTTAAATCCATTAGTTCGCCAGCATGAGTTGCCATAAAATCACAAAGCATTTCTTGATTAAATTTAGGAAATTGATCAAGCCCATAAGAATAAATAATTGCATGAGTTAATTCATGTTTTAATGTAGCAATAAATACATCCATTCCTACATCTTCTTCCATTGTAATTAATTGTTTACGATAATTAGTTAAACCAATCGCATCGCTATCAATATTCTCTGACTGAATAGTCCAAGTAATATCATTAATCGTTATTTTGCAATTTACTATTTGTCTCATAAAGTTTTATGTACCCTTCTACTATATTTTCATTTGTTCTATTTGCTAATTCTCTATATTCTTCATTTACTTTCCTGATTAATTCTAATAAATCATTAGTCATATATTTGCCTCCCTTAAAATGCTCTGGTCTTATCTGAATAGGAGGCGTTAGTGCTTTTACAAGTCCAATCCTTCTTATTTATAATAAGGTCCAGTGTTTCGCAAGACTTTTGCAACTCTTCAACTATAGTGCTAAACTCAGCAATAGATTTTTCAATATCGTCAATTTCACATAGTAGAATATCATTATTTAGGTCTTTTTCGCCTAAGAAATCTTTAAGGTCATCAATAGCATATTCCATTTCATATGCATTATAGCTAGAATCGAGTAAGCATCTATTTAAATCCTTAATACATTTTCTTTTGTTAAGGTCTTCTCTTCTCATGACTATCCTCACTTTCTTTTTATTTATTATAACATAAAAAGAAAAAAAGTAAACTAGTTAAGTTTACTTTTAATGTCTGTTATAATTTCATCTATAGAAATAGGTTTATTATTATGAGCATCTAGTTCTACATGATAGCTACCTAAATTGAAATCTAAAAATGGATCTTTAGTATGTGAGTGACCACATAAGCAAAAAGTTCTTTTTGTGCAAGTTTCTTCTGTATTTTTAGTTCTCATAGGATAATGAGACAGTAAGAAAGTAAATTTACCGTACCTAATTCTATCGCCAAACTCAACATCGTAATAATTATGTCTATAGAGTTCTATTTTATTTATCGTATCATGGTTTCCTATAATGATTCGTTTATTACCACTAATAGAATTAAGCTTTTCTACACCAACTTCTTGATCTCCCATAATACAATCTCCAAGGATATAAAGGATATCATGATTAGTTACAATAGAATTAATATTATCAATTATTTGTTTATCATGCTCTTCTATTGAATTAAAGCCTCTTGGTTTATATAAAAAGTCTTTATCA
>CAVGYR010000022.1:0-17756 GCA_963633325.1 uncultured Treponema sp. | reverse complement strand
TTCATTAAATTTATTGCCTCCATAATATCCTTTCTCATGATAAGCACCTCCATAGCTATATCATAAGAAAAAGTGTTGAATTTGTCCAACATTTTTTCGTTGCCATTTTTCAACACTTCTATGATACCATTTACACTACTCTTTTTTTATTTTCACTTGTAAGAGCTTATTCAATGTTGTATAATCGATAAGGGCACGCTCCCTACTTATTTTTTTATTGTAAAATATGCAAAAAAAAAACGAATAAGGAGTTCATTTCTATGAAAAATACTAAATTTATATTTGTAACTGGCGGTGTAGTATCTTCTCTTGGTAAAGGTATAGTCGCATCAAGTGTTGGAAGATTATTAAAGCAACGTGGATTAAAGGTTTTTATGCAAAAGTTTGATCCATATATTAATGTTGACCCAGGTACAATGTCACCATATCAACACGGCGAAGTGTTTGTGACTGATGATGGTGCTGAGACTGACCTTGACCTTGGTCACTATGAAAGATTTATTGACGAAAACTTAAGTCAAGAATCTAATATTACAACAGGACGCGTTTATTCATCAGTTATTTCTAAAGAAAGAAAAGGTGAATATTTAGGGGCTACTGTTCAAGTAATTCCTCATATCACTAATGAAATTAAAGATAAATTAATTCAAGCTGCACGAGTAAGTGATGCGGATGTAGTTATCACTGAAATTGGCGGTACTGTAGGTGATATTGAATCTACACCATTCCTAGAGGCTATTAGACAAGCTAGAAGAGATTTTGGTTATGATAATACCTTATATATTCATACAACTCTAGTTCCTTTCTTGCATGCAGCTGGAGAAATTAAAACTAAGCCTACACAACACTCAGTTAAAGAATTACGTGGTATTGGTATTCAACCTGATATCATTGTTCTTCGTAGTGAAGTGAGTTTGACAGAAGAACAAAAGAATAAAATTTCTATTTTCTGCGATGTAAAGAGTGAAGCTGTTGTTGAATCTGTTGATTGTCCTGTGCTATATGAAATCGTTAATAAATTACATGATCAACATATCGATGATACTATTTTAAACCACTTCAAGATTGAAGCATCTACTGCTAACTTAGAAGATTGGAATAAATTTATCCATGATGTTAAAACATTAAAAGGAAATATCAACGTAGCTTTAGTTGGAAAATATGTAGAACTTCAAGATGCTTATATTTCTGTTAATGAAGCACTAAAGGCTGCTGGGTATCAAAATCATACGCATGTAACTATCAATGCTATTCAAGCTGAAGATATTAATAGCGAAAATGTAGCTGAAATATTTGAAGAAAATGATTGTTTACTTGTACCAGGCGGATTTGGTGAACGTGGTACTGAAGGTATGATTTGCGCTATTAATTATGCGAGATTAAACAAAATTCCATTCCTTGGAATTTGTTTGGGTATGCAATTAACATGTATTGAATATGCTAGAAATGAATTTGGTTTAGAAAAAGCTAATTCAAGTGAATTAGACCCTCTTACTAAATATCGTATTATTGATTATTTACCTGATCAATACCAAGGTATAAATTTAGGTGGAACACTTCGTTTAGGTTTATACGATTGTGCTTTAACTAGTGGTACTAAAGTTAGAGAATTATATGGAGAAGATTTAATTAAAGAACGTCATCGTCATAGATATGAATTCAATAATCAATATAAATATATATTAGAAAAAAAAGATTTACACGCTAGCGGTATCAATCCTCAAACAGGACTTGTGGAAATTGTGGAACTTAAGAACCATCCTTATTTTGTGGCTTGTCAATTCCACCCTGAATTTAAATCTCGTCCTTATAGATCTCATCCTTTATTTAAAGGCTTGATTGATGCGGCTATAGAAAGAAAAAAATAGGAGTAATTATGAAAATTGTATTAATAAATGAAAATTCTCAAGCTAGTAAAAATGAACTTGTATTCAAAACTCTTGAGTCTGTATGCCTTCCTTTAGGACATGAAGTATATAATGTTGGTATGTTTAATGCTGAAGATAAGTCATTAACTTATGTTCAAAATGGTATTTTAGCCGCCTTACTTTTAAATTCAGGTGCTTGTGATTTTGTTATCACAGGATGCGGAACTGGTAGTGGCGCTATGCTTGCATGTAATGCTTTCCCTAATGTTAACTGCGGTTTAATTGTTGATCCTAGTGATGCTTATATGTTTGCACAAATTAATGATGGAAATGCAGCTTCATTTCCATTTGCTAAAGGCTTTGGTTGGGGTGCTGAATTAAATCTTAAATATTGTTTTGAACAATTATTTACAGGTGAAAAGGGCCAAGGATATCCTGCTGAAAGAAGAGAACCTGAACAAAGAAATAAGAAGATTCTTGATAATGTAAAGGCTAAAACATTTAAGCCATTAAAAGAATCATTATTAGAACTTGATAGAGACCTTGTAAAAGGTGCTATTGATAGACCATCATTTATTGAATATTTTAATGCTAACTGCAAAGATGCAGAATTAAAAGCAGTAGTAGAAGAAATCTTAAAGTAAATAATACGGTGTTGATTACCAAAGTAATTAACACCTTTTTTAATAGAAAAAATCTAGATTAAATAATTTAATCTAGATAATAGTATTTAGTTGTTATTAACTGGTTCTTTAGCGCCAAATATAATGTCTAAATCATCATCTTCGTACGAATCAATTAGATTAAGCTCGATTGCGACATCATATAAGATATCGTTTATTGTTCTATAATCTTCAGGGAATAGTTTATAAACTAAATCATTAAGAATACCAAAATGGATGTCGTCGATATCTTTACCGTTTTCCGCAAATTCTAAAACGTCATCTTCTAATTTAGATAATTCATCTGCCTTAGAAGAATCATATGTTTCTAGATTCTCATATTCTGAAATATAATCTTCAATTTGCAATAATAAATTAATTGATCTTGAAGCTTTATCAAATGCGTTTAGGTTGTGTCTATAATCTTTTTCAAACAAAGTCTCGATAGTTTCGATTTGTCTTGATAAATAAGTAAATGCGACTTCGAAAATATTTTCTAAATCTTCGTTTAATAAATCATCACTTAATGTACTTATGTATTCGCATACAGCAATAACATGTGTAAAACGAGAAATAATTTTACTTTTGATATTTAATAGATTGTCTATTAAATCAATATGTTCATCTTTCCAATTTTTGTAATCTTCGATAATATTCATAGTTACCTCTATAATTAAAGCTCTTTATTTTAAATAAAGAGCCTTTTTAAAATTTATTAGTTACGTGTTTTCATTTGAGGGAATAGAAGAACGTCACGTATAGAATCAGCTTCAGTTAAGAAGATACATAATCTATCGATACCAATACCGATACCACCACATGGTGCCATACCATATTCAAGTGCATCTAAGAAGTCTTGATCCATTCCGTTAGCTTCGTCATTTCCTTTATCTTTTTCAGCTAATTGCTCAAGGAAACGTTCCTTTTGATCGATTGGGTCATTAAGTTCAGTGTAAGCGTTAGAGAATTCATGTCCACCAATATAAAGTTCGAAACGTTCTACAAAACGAGGATCTTTAGGATCTTTCTTTGTTAAAGGAGAGATTTCGATTGGGTGACCCATTAAGAATGTAGGTTGTACTAAATCTTCTTCACAGAATTGTTCAAAGAATGCGTTAATAATATGACCTACTTCAAAGTGAGCTTCAACAGGTACGTTGTGTTCTTTTGCAATTTGTTTAGCTTCTTCAAGAGTATAGTGATTATTTTTAAAATCTACACCAGTTTTTTCTTTAATTAAATCGCACATAGAAACTTTTGCGAAAGGTTTAGAAATGTCGATTAATTCGCCTTCAGGATTGAATGGGTTTCTAAATTGTTCTTTGCCGATAACTTTTTTAGCACAATGTCTAATAACGCCTTCGTTTAATTCCATCATGCTTTCAAGATTACCAAATGCTTGGTAAAGTTCAACAGTTGTAAATTCAGGGTTATGAGTTCTATCCATACCTTCATTTCTAAAGATTCTACCGATTTCGTAAACTCTTTCAAGACCACCTACGATAAGTCTCTTTAAGTGTAATTCAGTCGCAATTCTTAAATAGAAGTCGCAATCAAGTGCGTTGTGATGAGTAATGAAAGGTCTAGCAGAAGCACCACCTTGAATGTTTTGAAGAACTGGAGTTTCAACTTCGATGAAACCTAGATTATCAAAATATTCTTGCATAGCACGAATAATACGAGGACGTAAGATTGCAATACGCTTAGAATCTTGATTCATAATTAAATCAAGATATCTACGTCTGTAACGTTCCTCAGTATCAGTTAAACCATGGAACTTTTCTGGTAGAGGTTTTAATGCCTTTACAAGATGTGTATATTTAGTAGCTCTAATAGTTAATTCACCAGTTTGTGTCTTCATCATTGTACCTTCAACACCAACGATATCACCAATATCAGCTAGCTTGAATAGGTTGTACATATCTTCGCCTACAACATCTTTTCTAATATATACTTGCATAAAGCCTGATCTGTCTTGAACAGAGAAGAAAGAAGCTTTACCCATCTTTCTTATAAACATAATACGGCCGGCAATGTTTCCGTATTTAGGATTATTTTCCAATTCTTCTTCAGTGAAAGAAGAATATTTATTTTTTAAATCTTCTGCGTGATCAGTTACATCATATCTTTGACCAAATGGATCAATACCTAGTTCTCTATATTTTGCTAACTTTTCACGTCTAATTTGTTCTTGTTGTGTTAATTGATCTGCCATAAATTCCTCCGTGAATTTATTATACTATAGTATAATATGTGTCCTTTTAAAATTATACAATAATTTAAATTAAAATAAAAGGGCTTAATTTTATCTTAAATTCATTAAAAAAGCCACCGAAGTGGCTTAATATTAAGCTTTGTTTTCTGAGCCTAAAACAACTTTTACTTTATGACTTACAACGTCATGAACAGCTTGTCTAGCATCTGTTAAATATTGTCTAGGATCGAAATGATCAGGGTGTTCATATAAGTGTTTACGAACCATAGCTGTACAAGCTAGACGAACATCTGAGTCAATGTTGATTTTGCATACAGCTAATTTACTAGCTTTTTGAAGAAGATCTTCAGGTACACCGATTGCATCAGGCATAGAACCACCAAATTCGTTAACCATTTTTACATATTCAGGCATAACAGAAGAAGCACCATGTAAAACGATTGGGAAGCCTGGTAAGCGACGAGAAACTTCCTCAAGAATATCGAAACGAAGTTCAGGCTTTGTACCTGGTTTAAATTTATAAGCACCGTGGCTTGTACCGATTGCAATAGCTAAAGAGTCAACACCTGTGCGTTTTACGAAATCCTCAACTAAATTAGGATCAGTATATGAGTGGTGTTCGCTTGTAACATCCTCTTCAACACCAGCTAATACACCAAGTTCACCTTCAACAGTGATATAGCGTGGGTTTGTAGGGTGAGCGTTAATGTCGTGAGCATATTCAACAACTCTTCTTGTTAAGGCAACGTTTTCTTCATAACTTAAAGAAGAACCATCAATCATAACTGATGAAAAACCTTGATCAATACAATCTTTACAAGTTTCGAAAGTATCGCCATGGTCTAAGTGAAGTGCAATAGGAATATTTGAATCTTCACAAGCAGCTTCAACCATTTTCTTTAAATAGATAGGTTTAGCATACTTTCTAGCGCCACGAGAAACTTGAAGAATAACAGGAGAATGTAGTTCATTACATGCGTCTACAATTCCTTGGATTTGTTCCATGTTATTGATATTAAATGCGCCGATAGCATAATGTCCTTCGTAAGCTTTTTTAAACATTTCCCTAGTATCTACTAATTCCATATAATCCTCCTAGAATAATAAATATACTAAATATATTATACTCTTAGTTGTTAGTTTTTTCAAACTTTAGGACAAAAGAAAACCACAAGCCTAAGCTTGTGGAGTCTTTGATATTTCGCTGACGACTTCGTACATTGAATTTGCATCTTGTTTTTTAGTTTGTTCATTAATTTCAAGAACTCTAATTGTTACGCTTTTATTACCGAATTCGATAGTGATTAAATCCCCAATTTTAACATTGTAACTAGGCTTAACAACTTTATCATTTACAAGAATACGTTCGCTTTCAGTAACTTCTTTAGCTAGAGTACGACGCTTAATAATACGACTAACTTTTAAATATTTATCGATTCTCATTATTTGTCTTCGCTTTGACTAGAAGATTCATCAGAACTTGAAGTTGTGTCATTTGTCTCTTCACTAGTAGATACACTAGGAGTAACATTTGAGCTTGAAGATTCTAAAGTTTCTTCATTTTGAACTTTTGATTCAGAATGAGCTTTTCTAGCTTCTTTAGCAGCTTTTTGTTCATCGTACCACTTTAAATGAAGAGTCTCATTAATTTCATCGATATCTTTCTTAGTAAGAGTTTCGATTTCTTTTAAATAATAAGCAATTGTTTCAAGTAAGTCTCTATTTGCATTTAAGCAATCAAGAGCTTTTTGATAACATTCTTCAATAATCTTTCTAACTTCTTTATCGATATCAAATGCGACATGGTCAGAGAAGTTCTTATCTTTTAGATAATCACGACCTAAGAATACAGAACCTTGATTTTGTTCATATGTTACAGGACCTAAGTCAGACATACCAAATTCAGTAACCATTGCACGAGCAATCTTAGTAGCTTGTTCGAAATCGTTAGATGCACCTGTAGATACGTCTCCGTATACTATTTGTTCGGCAACACGTCCTCCTAAATAACCAGTAATACGTTCTAATAATTCAGTCTTAGTAGATAAATATTTTTCCTCTTCAGGCATCATTAATGCATAACCACCAGCTTGTCCACGAGGAATGATTGTAACTTTTTGAACAACATTAGAGTTTTCAAGTTTTAAACCGATAACTGCATGTCCTGCTTCATGGTGAGCAACTCTATCGCGCTCTGCATCTGTCATCTTATGACTCTTTTTAGCAGGTCCCATCATAACACGGTCAGTAGCTTCATCAATATCAAATCTATTGATAACTTTACGGTTGTCTCTAGCAGCTAATAAAGCAGCTTCGTTTAATAAGTTTTCGATATCAGCACCACTGAATCCTGGAATTCTTTTTGCAATATCTTCAAAATCAACATCACTTGTAAATTTCTTGTTTCTAGCGTGTACGGCAAGAATTGCGGCTCTACCTTTTGCATCAGGAAGAGAAATAGTAATTTGTCTATCAAATCTACCAGGACGAACGATGGCAGGATCTAGTACGTCAGGTCTGTTTGTTGCAGCCATAACGATAATACCTAAGTTAGTAGAGAAACCATCCATTTCAACCAATAATTGGTTTAATGTTTGTTCTCTTTCATCGTTTCCGCCGCCCATACCAGCGCCTCTTTGACGACCTACAGCATCGATTTCATCAATAAAGATAATACATGGCGCATTTTGTTTAGCTTGTTTAAATAAATCACGAACACGGCTAGCACCAACACCGACGAACATTTCTACAAAGTCAGAACCTGAAATTGAGAAGAAAGGAACGCCAGCTTCACCTGCTACAGCACGCGCTAATAATGTTTTACCTGTACCAGGGTTACCACATAGAAGAACACCCTTAGGTATACGAGCACCAATTTCAACATATTTAGAAGGATTCTTTAAGAAGTCTACAACTTCTACAAGTTCCTCTTTTTCTTCGTCACATCCAGCTACATCATCAAATGTAACGGTTGTTCCACGAGCTAAGCGAGCAGTTGATTTTCCAAAATCCATTGCTCTACCATTAGAATTAGCTTTCATAATCCAATAGAATAAGAAGATCATGACAACTAAAGGTAATAAATTAAGAATAACTGATAACCAAGTAGTATCTTGAGGAGTTAATTCTTGAATACTTACCTTATAAGTATTTTCTAATGTGTAAATATTATCTTTACTTAAAACAGCAGTGAATTGATTGCTAGTTTTATTACCATTGTTGTCTATTGTTGTATAAGTACCGGTAACTGTATATTGTTGTAAATTCTCAAGTTGAGCAGTTACGTTACTTAATGTAGCTTCACCATTAGACTCATCTCCGTCAACCCAAGCAACTATTTCAGTATAAGTTTTAACTTCAGGTGTTTTACGAGTTAAACGGTAAAATGCAAATGCAACTCCGATTAGTAATAGGAAAGTAAGTACATAGACGCCTATATCACGTCTTTTGCGCTTCTTTTGTTCATCATTATTATTGTTTTGTTCCATATATACCTCCTATTTATTATAGACTTCTTCTTTAAGAACGCCGACATAGCCTAAATTTCTATAACAGCCGTCATAATCAAGACCATAACCAACTACGAAACATTTAGGTACAACAGTACCAACATAGTCAGCTTCAATACTTTCAGTACGTCCCTCAGGCTTATCTAATAAAACGCAAGTTTTAACAGATTTAGCCTTCTTAACATTTAAGAAGTAGTTGATAGTTTCTTTTAGTGTTAGTCCTGTGTCAATAATGTCATCTACAAGAAGAACATCTTTACCTTCTACATTTAAGTTAAGATCAGACTTGATTTCAATGTGTCCACTTGATGTTTTACCACCATTATAACTTGAAACTTTAATGTAATCTGTCTTAATGTATAAGTCTATCTTTCTAACTAAATCAGACATAAAAGGAAGACATCCTGAAAGAAGTCCTACTACAACTAAATTGCTATCCTTATAGTCAGTTGTAATTTTGTGTCCTAAGCGAGTGCATATTTCCTTTATTTCCTCTTTAGAAACTAGAGTTTTTAAAATATCATTATCAAGCATTTTTAATCTCCTTTGCATATAAATATATATCCCCGTTTTTAAGACCATCTTTACATATATTTGATCTTGAAACGCTTGGAATCCAGATAATTTCCCCTTTGTTTATAATAAGTGGTAATCTGTCGCGAGTCATTGTATCTATTTTCTTATCAATAAATAGATCTTTAACTTTTTTTGTACCACCACTTAATTTAATAAAATCGCCGTTTAAGCGAGTTCTAATTTTTAATGGAAATTCTAAATCATTATAGCATAATTTAATATAAAATTCATTGCCTAAAGGCTTTTCTTTTGAAAAATATATTTGAAAATCATTGAAAATAACATTATCTTCAAAATTCAAACTGATTTCTTTAAAACTTTCATCTTTTTTATATAAATCAATAAAAGAATAATCATAAGATTTTTTGAATATATAATTTGAACTTAATTCTAAACTTGCCTGTGGCTTATTAGATAATATAATTTGATCAATCTTGTTTATAATGTTAGTATTTCTATTTATTTTATATTTTTCAAGCAATAAACATATAATATCGCTTCTTAAAGCTTTATCTAATTCTTTAAATTCTATATTTTTAATTTTATTATCATTATTTTTAAGATAATTAATTGATTGTTTTCTTATAAAATCGAAACTTGTACTTAGTTGATCACTATACGCAATGGCTTTATCTAAAACTGAAGGATTCTCGCTTTTAAGAAGAGGAATAACATGATGTCTTATTCTATTTCTTAAGTGGTTATCTTCACTGTTTGTTGCATCTTCAAAATAAAGAAAACCTTTTTCTTTTTGGTATTCTCTTATTTCGCTCTTTGAAACACATAAAAAAGGCCTTGAGATTACAAGATTATCTTTATAAACTAAGTTGTGAATACCTGCATAACCATATAAATTAGAACCATTGATAAGTTTTAAAATAATAGTTTCTAGATTGTCATCTTTGTGATGAGCGGTTAATAAAATGTTAGTATTTTCTTTTTTTTCGACTTCTTTAAAAAAATTATAGCGTTCGCGACGCGCATAATCTTCAAAATTGTTGTTTTTAACCTCTAAATGCTTAATATAACATTTTAAGTTTAAACTTTTCGCAAGTTTTAGCGTTTCCTCTTCCTCTTTTTCAGATTCTATTCTTACTTTATGATTTACATGCACTAAAACAACTTCATATTTTAAGTTTAACAAGACTTCTAAAAGAGCTCTAGAGTCGACTCCGTACGAAAAAGCTAACATAACTTTAGCTGAATTTATTAAGTTATTATCTTTTATATAATTAAATACTTTTTGTTCAAATTTATCCATAATACACCTAAGTTATTTTAGCATACTTAATTATATTACTCAAATATCAAAAGATTATGTAATTTTAGTGAAGTAATTATAAAAAAATGCTTAGTAATATTAAATTGGGTTTGATATAATTTAGGGAAAAAGGAGAATGTTATGGAATATATTTTAGGTATTTTAATATTATTAATTGTTTTTCTAATTGCATTTAGTAAAACACCAAAAGGAAAAGGCATTATCGGAGAATTAAAGGTAAAATTAATTCTTGGTAAGACTAAGAAAGGTGAAAAGTATGTATTAAATAATATTTTATTTGATACTGATACTAAATCTTGTCAAATAGACCATATATTGATAAATAAAAATGGTGTATTTGTGATTGAAACCAAAAATTATAGTGGTCGTATTTATGGTACGGACAAAGAACATGAGTGGACTCAAGTGCTTCAATATGGTAAAGTTAAGAACAGATTTTATAGTCCTGTCAAACAAAATCAAACTCATATTTATGAGATAAAGAAGGTTATAGGTAATGAAGCACCTATTAAGAGTTTGATTGTGTTCGTTCAAGGGAACACAAAATACATTACCTCAGATTATGTTTGTACACTTGGTGAAATTAAAGCCGCAGTCAGAGAAGAAGTTGACAAAACTTTGTCTTTAAGCGAAATGGAAGATATTTATAACAAAATATTAGATTTGTCTAAATCGTCAAGCACAACAAACAAAGAACACGTAGAAAATATTAATAAGATGAAAGAAGATATCGATAATAATATTTGTCCTCGTTGTGGTGGAAATTTAATAGAAAAGACATCTAAACACGGAACATTTTATGGTTGTGAAAATTATCCTAAGTGCAAATTTACAAAAAAACAAAATAAATAGATTTCATTTGTAAAACAACTAACTTTAGTATACAATTATTTTGTTTGAGAGGTGTTCCTAATGAGATTAATATTAGCTTCAAAATCACCAAGAAGAAAAGAAATTCTAACTCGTTTAGGTTATAGTTTTGATATTTTAAGTGAAAATACAGATGAAACTATGGATCCTAATTTAAGTGTATATGATAATGTAGTAAATACAGCTTATACTAAAGCTCGTGCTGTATTTGATAAATTTAGTGATGCGTGTATTATTGGGTGCGACACTATTGTAGTTTACAATAACAAGATATATGGTAAACCTAAAGACGAAGAAGACGCATACAACACGCTTATGTTGTTAAATAATAATACTCATTCGGTTATAAGCGGAGTCGCAATAATAACTAAAGAAAAAGAATATCGTTTTTATGTAGAAAGTTTTGTAACTTTTAAAAACAATACGTCTGATGCGATTAAGGAATACGTTAGTACTGGTGAACCAATGGATAAAGCTGGAAGTTATGCAATCCAAGGACTTGGAAAGAGTTTAATTGATTCATACAAAGGCTCTTTAGATAATATTATTGGTTTACCTAGCGCAGAAGTTAAAAAAGTTCTTGATGAGGTTTTAAAATAATGGAGTGGAAGATTCGTGATGTAGTCATCAAAAATCAACTTGTATTATCTCCTATGGCCGGGTTTACTAATGAAGTATTTAGAATTCTTTGTCATGAACAAGGCTGTGGACTTGTTGTGTGTGAAATGGTTTCTGATAAAGCATTAGGCTTTAAGAATGAAAAAACTATTGCGATGACTAAGGTATCAAGTCTTGAGCACCCCGTTTCATTACAAATATTTGGCTCTAACAAGGAAAGTATGGTTTCCGCCGCAAAGTTTATAGATACATATAGCGACTGCGACATTATAGATATTAATATGGGATGCCCTGTTAATAAAGTTATTAAAACAGGAGCTGGTAGTGCTTTGATGAAGAACCCACTCTTAGCTTATGAAATAGTAAGTGAGATAGTAAAAAATGTTAAAAAACCAGTTACGGTAAAACTTCGCTTAGGTTATGATTTTGAACATATTAATGTTGTAGAAATGGCTAAACTTATGGAAAAAGCTGGTGCTAGTGCAATTTGTGTACACGCAAGAACTAGGACCGAAATGTATTCAGGACACGCACATTATGAATATATTAAACAAGTAGTAGAAGCTGTTAATATTCCTGTTATTGGAAATGGGGATGTTGTGGATTACAAGAGTGCAAAAGAAATGTTAGATTATACAGGCTGCACTGCTATTGCAATCGGTAGGGGCTCTCTTGGGAACCCTTGGATATTTAAAGAAATTAATTCATATTTAGCTACAGGTGTTGTACCACAAAAGCCTAGTAAAAAAGAAATATATGATATGATTTTAAGACAACACAAAATGTTAGAAGATTTAAAAGGCTCTCATTTAGCACTTATTGAAATGCGTGGGCATATAGGACATTATCTAAAAGGTTTTAGTGGTGCCGGGACAGTTAAAAACGAGATAAATCAACAATCAGATTTTAATGAAGTCTTACGTATTATACGTGAATACTTTATGCTAGAAGAATAGACAACGGATAAAAAGTCCGTTGTTTTTTGCGTTTAAGACATAAAAAAAATCGCTTTTCGCGATTCTTTTAAAAAAAGTACAAAAAACAAACAAGAGTTTTTTATACCATAGTCCTCAAATTACGGTTTAAGGGTAGAAACGTTAGAACCAATCTTCTAACATATACGATATTAGAAACTACGCTAATTATTATACGGATTTTTTTGTTCATGTCAATAACAATTTTATAAATTTTATTAAAATTTAATTTAACAATTAAAAATAGTATTAAATAATTTTATAAAATTTGTAAAAAGTTATATATTTATCAATAATATTATTATTTATTTTAGAAAATGCTATAATAAGTTAAGGTGATAATATGATTCCAGAATATATTGATGATTGGTTAACGATAATAGAACAAATGAATAATGATAACACATATAAACTTGCATGGGGACGTGCAATTATTGAGTGTGTGAAATTTGATAATTATAAAGTATTTGAAGAGAGTGCGATTATTCAATTTGAAGATATTGCAAAATGTATGATTAAATATTATTGGAATCAATTGTTTTTCTTCAATTTAAAACAATCTCCTTATAAAGATAAAGTTCCTGTAATTTGTACAGATGTATCTAAACTAATAGACAGATGGAAAGAAAATAAACAAACAAATATACCTGCTTGGTATAATGAAAAAGATGTTATAAACAATGACAAAGAATTATTTGATAGAGTTTTAAAGCATATAGTTAAAACCTTACATGAAAATGTTTCATGGCGTTTTAAAAACATCACAGGTGGCACAAAAGAAATTTATAAATATAGTAAAAATGTAAATACAATCATATTATCTATGGAAGATGCTAATTATTTAAAAGACTATTCAATAATAATTTCTAAACTTTTAAATTTTAAGTGGACTCAATTACTTGAAAAATTCAATTTCCAACCTAAGATTGCGTCTAAAGTGTCGGGGATTTCTGAAAACAAGATTAGAAGAAATAATTTAAGTAAGTATAAAGAAGAACTAATTAAAGAACACAACGGTAAAGCTATAGATTTCTACACCGGAAAAGAATTATCAGATGATGATATTTCAGTAGATCACGTAATTCCATGGAGTTTCATTTATAGTGATGATATATGGAATTTAGTTTTAACTTCTAAGTCAAATAATTCGGCTAAAAGTAATTCGATACCTGACGCAGAAATTATTGAAAGACTTAAAGATAGAAATGAAAAGTTAGTTAATTTTGTATCTAAAAGTTATAAATTAAGTTTAGAAGAAGCCATGCTAAATAATTATTTAGACAAAATGTATTATAATTGTAGGTTAGGTTTATGACAAATTATTATGATGAACATGCAAAAGAATTTATTAATAATACTATAAATTGTAACATGGAAGATATTTATTCATTCTTTAACAAATATCTAAATGGATGTACGAATTTATTAGATATTGGCTTTGGATCGGCCCGCGATATGTTGCATTTTAAAAATAAAGGCATAGAAGTATATGGCATTGATACTTCGAGCGAAATGTGCAAGAATGCAAAAAAATTAGGCCTTAAAAATGTATACAATTTAAGTATTTTAGATTTTAAAACGGACATAAGATTTGATGCAATATGGGCTTGTGCATCATTACTTCATGTAGAGTCTTCAAAATTAAATAAAGCACTTATAAATTGTGGTAATTTATTGATGGAAAACAAATATATGTATGTTTCTTTTAAATATGGTACATTTGAAGGTTTTAGGAACAATAGATATTATTTAGACATGACACTTGAGAAGTTCTTACCATACCTAAAAAATACTAATTTGAAAGTAGTAGATACACTAATATCAACAGATGTTAGAAGTAATAATAATACAAAATGGCTTAATATTATATTGCAAAAAGTAAAATAAAAGCCCCTTAATTAAATTAAGAGACAAAGTCATCGATTTTATATAGAGACAACTTACTTTCTAAACTCTTTCTTACATATACTTTATACATCGTATAATTATCCATATAAGTTTTAGAAATTATTGAACCATTATTTTCAATTAAAGACACAACATCATAATCTGTATAAGGAATAGCTAAATCTAGGACTAAATAATCTTCAAGTAAAAAGTTGTGTATATAGTCTAATAATTGTTGTTGATATTTTTCATCTTTATTAGAATATAATAAATAATTATAATTCAAACTGATAGTTATGTTAGGATCTAATGCGTCTACCTTATTTAGTAAGAAAAGAAGCTTAGGAATTTCATTTACACCTAATACTTTAAGTAAAGTAGTTAGGGTTGTTTGAATTTGATTTTGTACCTCACTATCAGTTGAGTCAACAACAATAATTATTAGGTCCGCGTTTTTAGTTTCTTCAAGGGTTGTCATAAATGAATTAACTAAATCTGCCGGTATTTTAGAAATAAAACCAATAGTATCTGTTAGAAGAAAAGGAATATTTTTATAAGTTAAACGTCTAACACTAGTGTCTAGAGTTTTAAATAATTTGTCTTCGGCTTCGACATGTTTTTCTTTAGTATTATTTTTATATTCGTATTTGTTTAAATAACTTATAAGGGCGTTAAGTGTTGAAGATTTACCCGCATTTGTATATCCCACAAGAGAAATTGTTTTGATAGTGCTATTTTTTCTTTTTTGTATTTCTTGTTTCTTTCTTTTGTTTAGAATTTCTAATTTGTTTTTCGTATCCACTATTTCATTTACAATTTGTCTTTGATCTAATTCTAGTTGTGTTTCACCAGATCCTTTAGAACCAATTTTGCCAGATTGCCTATCAAATCCTTCGTGAAATGTACGAATACGAGGATACAAGTATCTCAAATTTGCGAGCTTAATTTCAAGTTTAGCCTCATCAGTTTTTGCATTGCGTCTAAAGATATCAAGTATTACGTAAGCCCTGTCTAATACAGACGCATTAAGTGCTTCGTCTAAATTAAACATTTGGCTAGGCGTAAGTTCATCATCGAAAATGACATAATCAGCTTTTTCAATTATTTCTAGTTGTTTTAACTCATCAAGACGTCCTTCACCAATATATGTTTTATGGTTAGGTTTAGCTAGGGGTTGCACCATTCTAGCGCATTCTTTAATCCCGATATTATTGATTAAATTACTAAGTTCATCTAAGCTTTTATTAGCTTTATCTATATCTTTATCTACGCATACAAGTATTGCATTTAACATAAAATACCTCATTTTTTTAATAGTTTACCACATATGTTCCATTTTGTTACTTAATGTGTTTAAAAACTTTATTTAAAATCAATATTTTGTTATAATTAATTAAAAGTTGGTGATTTAAAAATGATTTTATCAATTCAAGAATTCTTTCAAAATAATTGGAAATATTTCTTAGATGGTTATTTAATTTTAATTGTTATATCTATTCTTGTAGTATTTATGCTGAAAAATAGAAAAGTAATAGGTCCTTTTTTAATCTATATTATTATTGTTGGCTTATATATTTTATCTAGAAAAATTGAACTTTTAATATCTGAGAAGATTTACTTTTATCTAACACTTGTATACCCTGTTATACTTGTTATATGTTTAGCTCCTGACATTAGAAGAGAAATAGATGCGGCTCAAAACAGAAAGAAGACTACAGTTCTTTATTCAAGTTCTTTAAAGACTAAAAATGCGATTGTAGAAGCTAGCATGTACTTATCTAAAAAAAACATCGGAGCTTTAATCACTCTTGAAAGACAAAATTCTCTAGATCAATATGCGTCTAAAGCTATTATCCTTGATAGCGAGGTCTCTAAAGAATTATTAATTAATATTTTTATTCCAAACACGCCTTTACATGATGGTGCTGTAATTATTAGAAATAATAAGATAAGTTGTGCAGGTGCTTATTTTAATCTTACAAGTAATCAAAATAAGATTGATGAAGATAAGACTATGGGGTCCCGTCACAGAGCTGCTTTAGGTATTAGTGAAGTTACAGACTCAATTACTGTCTGTGTTTCCGAAGAAACAGGGGATATATCTCTTGCCTATGATGGTATGATGGTACCTGCTAATGATAAAGATACTTTATTAGGATATTTAACTGACTGGTTAGGAGAAAAATAATTATGAAAGTTTTTGGCGCTATTTTATATTTTATAATCAGTCCTTTTGATTGCCTATTAAGGCTTAGAGTTAAAGATGTAAACAAAATGAAGAATAAAGATAAAGAAAAAGATAAAAAAGAAATTAATAAGTTTCTTTTTGGCTTTTTAGTCTTCCTAATTTCTGTCATCTTAAGTGCTCTTATAATTCTTGCATATATTTATTTAACTAAAAATAATATTATAGAGGACTAAAATGAATGCATATTTTATATTAATTCCAAGTTTATTTTTAAGTGTTATTTTATTGGTTCTTTTTATAAAAGAATCGTATATTCGTGAAAAATTTTTAACAATTAGAATCTCTTTTTGTGCAGCTATTATTTTAGTATTAGTTGCTAGTACCTTTTTTACTGAACAAATTGAATTTAAATATTATCTTTATGCGACTCCTATTTTAGATGTTTTGATAGGGTGCTTGATGTATTTAAGCGTAAATAGATCAAATAGAGAAAAAAAGATTAAAGCTGAATATTTTTCATGTGTTGAAATGAATAATTATTTTATGTACTTAGATAAAAAGAATAGAATTATTGATATTTCTAAATCTTTTTTATCTTTTTTAAATGTTACGCTAGGTGATGCTTATAAAGAAGATTTTTCTATTCTTTTAACTAGAAGATTTTCAAACTTTGATATAAACGGTATTGAATATAATCAAAGTAATGTAGAACATATATTCGATAATATTAAAACAAGCAATAAAGAATTGAATTTAAATATTACTTGTCTTAATTTAAAAGGTAATGAAGTTAAATTAAATCTTATAGATAGACCAGTGTTAAGTTCTAAAAACAAATTTTTAGGTCATATTATCTACGGCGTATCTAAAGATAGTAACTTAATTGAAAAAACTGAACAAGATTTAAATATTAAGAATACACAGCTTGAAATGAATAAGCGAAGATTTCGTATTCTGCTTGAGGAAACGCAAGAACCTATATTCTTTGTAAATCTAGATACTAATTCGATTTGGGCAAATGATTCATTTGTATCACAATTAGGCTTTGAATCTAATGGTTTTACTAAAGAAGAATTTTATTCAAGAATTCATCCTGATGATTTAAAT
>CAVGYR010000021.1:0-18188 GCA_963633325.1 uncultured Treponema sp. | reverse complement strand
GATTTGTACGGTCCTAAATTAATGTACTTACTAGTTGTAATTGCCAACAAAGCATATTCACTAGAAGAAATAGAAATTGTATTAAATTTAGTTAAGAATGCTAATTCGCTTTTTGCAAAAATAGGGAAAAATGATAGCGTATATTTAAATTACGCTAAAATTGTGGTTGTATATGCGAATATTTTATTCGAAGCTGAACGTGTTAATAATGCATTTACAACATTTAAACAAGCTTACCAAATTGTAAGTTTAGTAGAAGAAGAGCCAAGTGAAAAGATTGAATCTCTTGCATCTATTAGTTTCTCATTAGGAAATATTTTATATCAATGCGATGTTTATGATGAAGCTATGAAATTTTTTAGTGAAGTAATTAATATTTGTTTAAACAATGAATTTGATTCTAAATTTGAATTATTGCATCTAGGTTATAATTATCTTTCTCAAGTTATGGTTTATACAAACGAATATGACAAGGCAATTGAAACTATATTAGATTATTTCTTAGTTTCAAAAGATTTATATAGCGGAGAACAATATGATTACATATGTGCTGATTTCTATTATAGACTAGGCTTAATTTATTATAAGTTCAAGTGTGATTTTGAATTTGGTCTATTATATATGAATAAAGCTAAATCGTTGTTAATTAGTATCGAAAATAAAAATGATAAGGTTTTAGATCTTTTAGATACTATTGACGAATATATTAACAAAATGGAGGATTAAAATGAAAGAAAATAAGAGAAAATTAGTAGTATTACCACAAGGAAAATGTTCGACAATTTATTGTTCTGAATGTACATATTTTTGTGCCTATAAGGTATCATTTGGAAGATGTTATTGCAGTTATTACAAACAATACAGCCGCAGAGGCTCTGACATTGCTTGCGCCCACTTTGTTAGAGGATAATAGTGGTAAAAATTTTAAAAGATGTCTATGATAAAATGCTTGATTTTTTCTTGAATTCTTCTTTTGAAACAGGTGGAATTTTAGGAGAAAAAGAAGGTGTTATTGTAACATTTTACGGCGATTCAACTGGCAAATGTAGTAATGATACATATGAGCCTGATGTTTCTAAATTAAATAATATTATTAATGAATGGTATTTAGATGATATAGATTTTTCAGGTCTTATTCATAGTCATGTCGGTGGTTGTCCTAAATTATCTAATACGGACAAAGAATATGCTAAAGAAATTTTAAAGGCGATGTCTTTTGATAGATTATTATTTCCTTTAGCAGTTAGAGAACAAAATAGTGTGAAAATTTATCTATATGTGTTAGAAAACGAAACATGGATTTTAGATAAATTCGAAGTTGTTAATTAAATATAGAGGGGCATATTTTGTTATGTCCTTCTTTTAACGGAGGTTATATATGAAGATAATAAAATATTTAGTTGTTTTTTCAATTATTATAGGTATTATTTTAGGCATAAGTAATTGTACTTCGAATAAGAATAAATCTTATAGTTTCACTTATGTTGATGTCAATAATGAAGAAAGTACGAGAGTTACATATAAAGATACAACATATTTATCAGGAGATAGTTTAGATGTTTTTGGTTATAATTTTTTAGGTATTTATGACGAAAAAAATGGTGCAGGCAAACAATATGTTGATTCTTTACGAAAATTAACAGTAGATGCAAGCGAATTTAAAGGTAAAACGTTGTATGGTTATTATGAAGCCAAAACTTATGATATCACACTAATTGATGTTGAACACAACACTACAAAATATTTAAATAATGTTACTTATAATAGTTCTATAGAACAAATTTATGTTCCTGATCCTGTCGAGGGTAAAACCTTTGTAGGATGGAAAAATGATAACGGTACAGCTACAAATTCAAATGGTATACCTAATGAGGAACACAAAAAATTAAACGAAAAATATTTCGTAGACGGACAAGCTGTTCTATATGCATCGTGGACTGCTCAAGAATGTACTGTTTCTTTCGTTGATAGGATTAAAGGCGAAGTTAAGACAAAACAAATAGAATACGGAAATATAATGAAACTACCTACACCTGAAGATTATAACAACTATGAATTTGTAGGTTGGACATATTCTGAAGACGAAACGGATAAGGCGTATATTAAAAATCCACTAATTAAAGGGGATGTAACTTTATATGCTAAATATGTTTATTATAAAGAAGTCTCAATTTATTCAAATAAAAAACTTGTTAAAACATTGAAACTTTATGATAATGGTAAATCTATATCAATATCAATAAATGATTTGCCTCAAGTTGATGGATATAATATTAATGGTATTAAAGGAACAAATACCGCTTGGTCTTATAATTACTCAAGTAGATCTTACTATATTTATTACAATACTTTAGATACTAGTTATGATATTGTTTATGAACCTATTTCTTATAAATTGAAGTATGCGGCTAACGCAACATATAATGTTTATAATCAATATGTAGGAAGTTATACAATTGAAGATGATGTTGATTTGGGATATGCAAAAAGAGAAAATTATGAATTCTTAGGTTGGTGTACTGACGAGAAATTAACAACAACTCCGATTAAAACTAGTGGTCAAAAGCTATTTGGAAATGTTACTTTGTATGCTAAATTTAAAGGTGAAGATAGAGAAATTACTTATGACGCAGGCGACGGACAAGTTTACGGTACTGTTAAAACTGTTGAATACGGCGCAAATTATACGTTACCTGTACCTACTCTAAGCGGTAAAGGCTTCAATGGATGGTATTATTTAAAAGACGGAGAAAAAGTATTTATTACAGATAAAAACGGTAAATCGTTAAACATTTATAAGTTTGATGATAATATTTCTGTAATTGCAGATTATAAAACTAAGTACTTTATTAACGGAACTACTAATAATAAGAATTATGGTTATTTAAAATTTGATGACTATTATTTTACTGGTGAAGAAGCTCTGGTTAGCGTTGTAGTTTCAAAAGGTTATAAAGTAGTTAGTGTATTGATCGATAACGTCGAGAAAGAGATAAAATCTTCATATACTATAACAATCGGTGAACAAGACGTAGATATTGCAATCACCTTAGAACCTATTGAATATAACGTAACTTTTGAAGTTGGTGATGGCCAAATTTCTAATTATGATGAACATACATATAATATTAATACAACTTATGATTTGCCTACAGCTAAAAAAATAGGTTATATATTCAATGGTTGGAAAATAGAAAATGATGACACTTTGTATAAAGATAAATTTTTGTATACTTTTGACAAAGATATTAAGTTTATAGCCCAATATACAAAAGATGAAAAATTTAAGGCAACATATATTACAAATGAAGAAGGATTAAAGAAAATAAGTGTAGATGTTAGTGCTTATTATATTTTATCAAATGATATTACATTAACTAACTATACAACCTTAGATGTTGAATTTAAAGGAACATTTAATGGAGGAAATCATACAATTAAGGGTTTAACTTGTCCTCTATTTAGTACTATAAGTGGTTCTGTTTTAAATTTAACAGTTGAAGGTAATATTATTGAGGCCACAAACAAAGGTCAAACAGGCTTAATTTCAAAATTAGTTACAGGAAGTGCTTCGCTAGATAATGTTACGGCTAACGGTATTATTGATATATCCGTGCCTTGTGATGCAGGTGGACTTGTCGGTTATTCTAATAATGATAAAGTTGAAATAATTAATTGTACAAACAATGTCAATATCACTTCAAGAGCTACAACATATTCAACAGGTGGAATATTAGGTTCTGGAAAATATAGCAAAATAAAAAATTGTACAAATAAAGGGACTATTAGCGGTGGTAACAATACAGGTGGTATTCTAGGATATTCGGTTAATGGAGAAGTAATAAATTGTTACAATAAAGGTGAAATAACTTCTTCAAATAAAATTTGTGGTGGTTTAGTCGGTACTGTTGAAAAAAATAGCACTGTTTATATCACAAAGTGCTATTCTTACGGATTAACTAATGGTAATAAATACGTAGGATCATCCCAAGGAACAGCTATTTATAATCTTGATCAAATTAAGATTTCAACTCCTGAAGATTTACTAGGAATGTCAAACAACGAATCTATGGAATCTTACATACTTACAGCAGACTTAGATTTTACAAATATTACATGGGTTCCATTTAATTTGAATGCGACTTTAGACGGCGCAAAGCATACAATTAAAAATATAACTTATAAAAATTCAGAAGAGACATTAGGCTTATTTACTACATTAAGTGGTACTTTAACAAATCTAAATTTTGAAAATATTAACATGACTTCTGATGCATCATTATCTAAACGTACGACAAGTGCTATTATTTGTTCTAATTTAACTGGTACGATTAAGAATGTTGATATAATGAGCGGAACATTAACTGTAAAATACGGAATTACTGGTGCTTTTGCCGGTAACATGAGTAATGGTAGTATTGAAAATTGCATTAATAAAGCAGATGTTACTGTTGAAAAATCAAGTGATACACCATCAATGGTTGGTGGTTTTGTAGGATATTACTCAAGTGGAACTTTGAATAAGCTAACAAACGAAGGTTCTGTTACTGGTAAGATTTATACTGGTGGTATTGTTGGTTTATTTGAAACAAAATTAACTAGTGGTATTGGTGACCTTGTTAATAAAGGAACAATCACAGGTGGCGACTATACAGGCGGAATCATTGGTTCTATCATAACTAATGATTACAATGAAATCTCTAATATTCTTGATTTGGGCGACGTTTCAGGCTCAACATATGTAGGTGGCTTATTTGGATATGCAGAAAATATTAGTTTAACTAGCTCTTATGTAGGAAGTCTTGTAGATGAAAAACAAGTAACTATAAAAGGTGATTCTAATGTAGGTGGTGTAATTGGCAAAATATATGCAAAAACTACTAAACATTTATTAGAATCACATGCATATGTAAGCGTTACTGCTAAATATACTGTTGGTGGTTTTGTAGGATGGGCTGAAAATGTAGAAATTAATACATGTTCTAATGAGAATTCAGTGGTAGAGGCAACTAAATTCTTAAATGAAAATAATTTCTATTATGGTTACGTTGGAGGCTTTGCGGGTAGAGCTTATGATTTAACATCATTAACTAACAAAGCTACTATAAGATATAGCGAAAAAGGAAACTATGTAGGAGGTATTGCTGGGTATTCAAATGGTAAAGTAATGGGTTGCACGACTTCAACAGATATTAGCGCTCAAAACTCATCTTACGTAGGTGGTTTAGTTGGTTATATAGATCACAAGGGTAGAACGACAGCGTACGCATTTGATGAAAATACGAACGAAAAAAACGTTTGTGGTAAAGATTACGTAGGTGGATTATTTGGCTATATTTATAACAATAATTCAAATGGTTATTCTTTAGCATTTAATAATATTAATATTACATCAAATGTCACTGGCAACTCTTATGTAGGTGGTCTAGTCGGTAAAGCGGAAGGAACTTTGATTAAATTAATCGAGTGTACTTATGAGGGTGCGATTAATGCAAAGGGCGGTGATGAAACTACTTATAAAGGCGGATATGCAGGTGGATTTGCTGGACAAATTAGTGCTTCTAATACTGAATCATGTGTTTCAAATTGTGAAGCTGCGGCAACCATTAACGCAGGCTTCATTATAGGTGCGATTGCCGGAGAACTTGATAATGTAAGAATTATTGAATCACAAAATACTGGTTCTAGTTTGAATGCTAATTTTTATGTAGTTGATGATAACTCTGATAGAGTATATTTAGGTGGTTTGGTTGGTAAAGGCTATTCAATCTCAAATTCTAAAAACGCCATTGATATTACTTATGGTGGCTTAAATGGTCATGATATACGTTATATCGGAGGCCTTGCAGGATATTTAACAAATACAATGACTGAATGTGTTAATAATGGTAATATTAAGGCGGAAAATTCATCAATGGTTGGTGGTATTGTTGGTTGTTTAAATCCTAATGCAAAAAATGGCACATTTACTTTATCTGATAACATAAATTATGGTACGGTCACAGGTAAAGACAGAGTCGGTGGAATTATAGGTGAATTATATAATGATGTGACAGGTAATGATTATGATACAAATTACTATATAATTATTAATTTTACAGATAATACTAATTCTACAGATGCAAGTATAACAGGTGATATACAAGTTGGTGGCCTAATAGGGTATGCTAAAAATACAGTTAAAAACACATGGATAGACAGGTATCCATGGCCTGATCGTTTTTATGAGGGAAACATTAAGATATTATCTTGTACAAATGAGGCTACTTTTGAATCTTCTGATTATAAAACTACGGGTGGAATTGTTGGTGAAATGCATGTTAATGGTAAAAGTTCAGAAATATCGGATTGTATAAATCATGGTATACCACAAACAGACACTATAAGTAATCACGAAGGAATATATGGTACAATAGATGATTCGATAACTCTAAAAAATAATACTGATAAGCAAAATGCAAGTGCTTAAATATAAAACAAAAGGTAACATTATTAAGTTAATGTTACTTTTTGTTTTTATTAAACATTGAATTACATTTATAAGCTATCAAATCTCAATTGTTATAAGCAATATTTTTCTAATTAATAAACTTTTATGATAAAATTAAACAAATTAGGATGTGATATTATTGTTTGATTTTATTAAAAAAATGTCTTGGTTCATTAAAAAACATAAGGCATTATATATAATTATTTTAGTACTTGGTTTTATACAAGCACTTACTTTATTAATACCAGCTGACATCGTAGGGGACTTTACCGACAAAATAGATAATAATACTTTAACAAAAGAGTATCTAATATATAATATTATTCTGAAAGGATTTTTAACGGCTATATTAATATATTTAATAAATACAATTCGTCGTGCTATTCAAGTAAAACTTAGAGTAACATTGTTTTATGCACTTCAAGTAAGGTACATGGAAAATATTTTAGTTCAAGATGCGACATTCTTTGAAAAATACCAAGCAGGTGACTTACTACAAAGAGCAATCGGAGACGTAAAAAGCGTAAACTTTAGCGGTGGAAATAGACTTTTAAATATTACTTATGAATTGACAAGTATTATTGTATATGTAGTAGCTATGGCTTTAATTAATCCAATGTTAACTATATATTCAGTACTTCCTTTAGGTCTTATTTTTGTAGTAAATTTGCTTTTACGTTTAAAGGTACAAAACAACTGGAAACAAGTTCGTCTTGCGTCTAGCGATATGTCAAATGTAATTCTTGAAAGTATAACTAATGTTTATACAATTCGCGCGTTTTCAAAAGAAGAAGAGAATTATAAAAAGAATCTTGAATATTCTAAGAAGACATATGATATTGAAAGGAAGAATTTATTAATTAATTCATCATTTCAACCAATTTATCAGTCGATTATTGCAATATCACTAATAATTGCATATTTTTATGCGATAAAAAAAATACCTACAATTGATGGTAAAACAACATTCACACTTGCAATGTTCACTCAATTTATCATTTATCTAAATTCTTTAGCTTCGCCTCTTAGAAATATAGGTAATATGTTAACTAATTTCTATCAATCAATTATTTCGCAAGATAGACTAAACGAAATATACGATTCCAAGAGCAGTGTTATTGACAAAGAAAATGCAAAAGTTCTTGATGAAGTTTCTTCAATTGAATTTAAGAATGTTTCCTTTAAATACCCTAGTGACAAAGAATACATATTATCTAACATTAATTTACGTATTAACAAAGGGGAGACTTTAGGTATTGTTGGGAAAACAGGTAGTGGTAAATCCACTCTAATTAGGCAATTATTACGTCAATTCCCACTAGAAGAAGGGGATATCTTAATCAACGACATTTCCATTAATGATTATTCAAAAGAAAGCGTAAGAAAGACAATCGCTTATGTACCACAGGAACATACGTTATTTACCCGTACAGTTTTAGATAATGTAAAATTAGGTAGCGAACACGATATTGATAATGAAGATATCTATAAAATGATTAAAGCTGCTGATTTTGAAAAAGATATTGAAAATCTTCCAAATGGGCTAAATACTGTAGTTGGTGAATATGGAGTAACGTTATCCGGTGGACAAAAACAACGTTTGTCTATTGCGCGTGCTTTCCTAAAAAATAGTGATGTTTTAATTTTAGATGACTCATTGTCCGCAGTTGACGGTAAGACAGAGTCTAATATCATTCAAAATATTAACGAGATTAGACAAGGTAAAACAAATATTATAATAGCCCATAGACTTAGTGCTGTAATGAACGCGTCTAAGATAATTGTTTTAGATAAAGGTGAAATTGTTGAAGAAGGAACACACGAAGAATTGATGGCACAAAAAGGTTGGTATAGTGAATTATTTAACCATCAATTGATGACTAAGGAGGAGTAATATGAAATATAATAAATATAATAAAGCTTCTCTTTATATTCGTACAATGCCTTATATTTTAAAAAACAAAATAAAAATCATTATCTGTATATTATTTGCATTTTTAATAGCTTATCTAACTGCTTATATACCTACAATTACTAAAAAATTAATTGATGATTACATTCAAGGTAAAACTTATGATGATGTTTTAAAAGAAATGTCATCAATTAATAAATTAATGATTTATTACATAAGTCTTACTATTATATTATGTATTATCCGTTTTGTTCAAAATTATTTGCTTAATTTATGTGGTATGAATATTGAACGGTCCCTCAGAGAAGACGCAATCAGAAAAATTGATTATTTACCTGTTGATTATTTTGCCCATGAACCAGATGGAAAAATCGTATCAAAGATTACAAGCGATTCAAATGGCGTAAGAACGTTCTTTACAGTCTCATTTTCAATAATGCAAGCAATAGTTAATATTGTAGCTTTATTCATTGGTTTTATAATTCTAGATTATAGACTAGGCCTTATTTTGTTATGTGCAGTACCATTTATCTTATTATGGATTACACTATACCGTAAAAAGATACATAAATACCGCTTAGAAATACGTGAGACTTCAAGCTTGATCACTGGCAAATTAAACGAGTTAATTACAGGAACTTTAATTATTCAATCATTTAATCAAGAAGAATACATGTTAGGTGATTATAAAGATTTAGTTAATAAATATAATGCAATGGAAACTAAAACTAATACTATTAATGCCTTTTTAGGATACGAATTATTAGTATTTATCAAGCGTGTTGTTGAAACTTCAATTTTATTATTCTTTGGTATTAATTATCTAACAGTATCTGGCCTAACAGTTTCTGTTGGTTTGATTACGACATTTACTGAATATCTAGATAAAATGTTACAACCTATTAATACTATATTTAATAATTTAAATGAACTTGAAGATTCGATTGTTGCGGCTAACAGAGTATACATGTTTTTAGATGAAGAAAATGATAAAAGAATATTTGATGGCTTTGAATCTGATGACAATATAAAAGGTGATGTTCTCTTTAAAGATGTTCACTTTTCATATATCGAAGACAAAGAAGTTCTACGTGGAATCAATTTATCCGTTAAGGCTGGTGAATCTATAGGAATTGTAGGGCACACTGGTAGTGGTAAATCTAGTTTAATGAACTTGTTGTTACAGTTTTACGATTACCAAAGCGGTGAAATACTTGTAGATGGTAAAGAAATTAATAAGTATAACAAAGCAAGCTATAGAAAAAATTTAGGTATAGTTTTACAAACACCAAGCTTATTTGCCGGAACTCTTAAATCTAATATTACAATGGAACGCAATTATAGCGATGACGATGTGATAAATGTTTTGCAAGAGGTGGGCGCTGATTATATGATTGCAAAAGACCCTAAAGGTATATATCAAGAAGTTACATTTAGAGGTGAAAATTTATCTTTAGGTGAAAAACAATTGATATCTTTTGCGCGAATTTTACTAAGAAATCCTAAAATACTTGTTCTTGATGAAGCTACCGCAAACATTGATACTGAAACTGAATTATTAATAAAACATGCAATGGATATAGTATGTAAAAATAGAACTACCTTTATAATAGCTCATAGACTTTCAACTATAAAAGATTGTTCACGTATTATTGTTTTAGATCATGGTCTTATAAAGGGTGAGGGCACACACGAAGAGTTATATAATAACTGTGCAATATATAAAGACATGTATGACTCGCAATATAAAACTGTTATCGAATATAATATGTTACACAACAAATAAAAAGCACTGCAAAAATGCAGTGTTTTGTTTTATTAATTTTTGTATTTTTTTGCAAGATATCTATCTTTTCCGACAGTCTTTTTGCCGTATTCGATTGCGTGTTTAGGACAATGGTTAATACAAGCCGTACAATGAATACAATTTTTACCCCACGTAGGCTTTTTGGTTTCCATTTTTATATTATTTAACGGACAAACTTTCACGCAAAGCGTGCAACCTATGCAATTTGTTGTATAGAATTTCTTTGGTTTAATGCAGAATTTATTAAAAATGAATTCCACAGGTTTTACAGTAAGTTTATGAATTAAACTTGATTTTTTCTTGTTAAAATCTTCATTATTTTTTATTTTATTTAGAAGAACCTCAGCACTTTCTAATGCATTATTAAACTTTTCATCATTTTCCTCTTTAGTACCTATTTTAAAGAAGACTAAATAATCTTGTGGCATTGATAAATGTTCAAGTCCTTTGTAATTCAAGTCTAGAATTTTACTTAGTTTGATTAACGTATTAGCAGCTCCGCTTTTCCCACTTCCTGCACAAGTCATAATGTAGTAAACGTTTTTGTTACCAGAAAGACGTGAAGTTTTAAGCTTATCTAAAACAACATGAGGGATTGTAGATAAATAAATAGGACTTAGAATAACGTATGGTTTTTTAGAAGATACATTAATTTCTAAATTGCCTTTCATATAATCAGCTATATTTAATATATCATCATTTAATTTATCAGCTAAAAGTCTTGCAATATATTCAGTGTTACCTGTTGCGGAAAAATATAAAATCATAAAAAACCTCTCTTTAAATATAATATAAATCTTTTTTCAAAATTATTAAATAGCTTATTTGAAAGAGGAACTAAAAGAGAGATTGGTAATACATATTATTTGCTTAATTAAAATTAATTTAGTATAATATGTTAGGTTAAAATATAGATGTATGAGATAAAAAAATTATCTCATTTTATTATCATAAAAATGGAGGCTATTTATGCAAGATGTTTTAGAAATTAAGAATTTACACGCACGCGTTCCTGAAAAAGAAATCTTAAAGGGTGTTAACTTAACTATTAAAAGTGGTGAAGTGCATGCGATTATGGGACCAAACGGTACAGGTAAATCAACATTATCTGGTGTTATTATGGGAAATCCTAAATATACAGTAACTGAAGGTGATATTCTTTTCAACGGAAAATCGATTAAAGATTTAACAGTTGATGAACGTGCTAGACTCGGCTTATTTCTTGCGTATCAAAATCCAATTGAAGTTCCTGGAGTAACTAATTCTGATTTTATTAGACAAGCAATGAAGGCTTGTGGGTCAGAACTTTCTTTATTTAAATTTATTAAAGAATATGATAAGGCTTGTAGTGATCTTGAAATGCCTGAAGGATTAGCTCAAAGAAACTTAAACCAAGGATTCTCTGGCGGAGAAATGAAGAGAAATGAAATTCTTCAAATGAAAATGTTAAAGCCTAAATTTGCAATTTTAGATGAAATTGATTCAGGGCTTGACGTAGATGCACTTAGAATTGTTGGCGAAAATGTTTCGAATATGGTTTCTGATAGTTTTGGTTGTCTTTTAATCACTCACTATGAAAGACTATTAGATTATATTAAGCCACAATATGTTCATGTAATGATCAATGGTAAAATTGTTAAAACTGGTGGTAGAGAACTTATTGAAAAGATTGATCAAGAAGGTTATCGCTGGGTTAGAAAAGAACTTGGTATTGAAATTGAAAAGGCTGAGGAAAAGCATGCAGTATTAGGTTCATGCGCAAGGGCTAAATAATATGAGTGATATTGTTTTAAATAAAAATCTTATCATTGAAGAAGATAAAACATTAGTAGTAGACTCAACCGTTCAAAAAATTGATGTTAAATCAGGACTTCATGTTAAATTATTCTTTAAAGAGATTAATAAGGCTTTAACTATTAATTTAGAAAATAATGCTTTGTGCGATATAAACGTTTGTGTTTCAAGCGATACAAATATTGAAATAAATTTATTCGAACAAGCTAAACTTAACTTTTTTAGTGTAAAATTAAATGGTTCAAAAGAAGATTTAATTGTGAATTTAAATGGATATAAAGCAGACTGTGATGTTTCTTATTTAGCGGTTGATAAAGAGAGCAAACAAGTTATTAATACAACTATTAATCACAATTATAAAGAAACTATTTCTAATGTTTATAATGTAGGTGTAGGCTTAGAAAAATCTCATATCACATTCAATACTTTAGGAAAAATCAATAAGGGAATGTCTAAGAGCAAAGCTGTTCAATTAACAAGAGGTGTTATCTTGTCTCTTGATAGTATAATCACAAGCGAACCCATTTTAAAAATTGATGAATTTGATGTGTCAGCTAACCATGGTACAGCTCTAGGTAGAATGTCTGATGATGAATTATTTTATTTAATGAGCCGTGGTTTGTCAAAAGAGGATAGTTATAAATTAATTCTTAATGGATTAATTAATCCTTTAATTAATAAAATATTTATCGAAGAAGAAAAGACTAGCATTACTGATTTAATTTATAAACTTATTTAGGAGGAATTATGGATACAAACGAATTTAAAAAAGATTTTCCTGTCTTAATTAAAAATCCTAATCTCCATTATTTAGATAATGCGGCTTCAAGTTTAAAACCTAAATGTGTTATAGACGCAATCGATGATTATTATAATAATTATTCTTGTAATGTGCATAGAGGCGTTTATGATTTATCTTACAAGGCAACTGATTTGTATGAGAACGCAAGAAAGATTATTGCGAAATTTATAAATGCAAACGAAGATGAAATCGTTTATACTCGTGGTGCATCTGCAGCTTTAAACTTAGTTGCACAAAGTTATGGTCTTAACTTCTTAAAAGAAGGAGACGAAATAATTACTAGTGAACTTGAACATCATTCAAATTTTATGCCTTGGCTTAATGTATGTGATAAAACAGGTGCTAAAATTAAATTTGTCCCTTTAACTAGTGAAGGAAGAATTACAGTAGAAAACTTCAAGTCTGTATTAAGTGATAAAACGAAGTTTGTAGCTCTAACTCATGTGTCAAATGTTATGGGTTATATTACACCGATAGAAGAAATTATTAAAATTTGTCATGAACGCAATATTTTAGTTCTTGTAGACGGTGCTCAATCTGTGCCTCACATGAAAATTGATGTGAAAACATTAGATTGTGACTTCTTAGCTTTCTCAGGACACAAAATGTGTGGTCCTAGCGGAATTGGTGTGTTGTACGCTAAACATAAATTGTTAGAAAAGATGCTACCAGTTGAATTTGGTGGAGATATGGCAGACGAAGTTAATAAAGATTCTATGACTTTTAAATGCCCACCATATAAATTTGAAACAGGTACACCAATTATTGACGGCGCTATCGGACTAGGCAGAGCGTGCGAATACTTAGATTCTATTGGTTTTGATTATATTTCACGTCAAGAATCACACCTTGCACAACTTGCACTTCGTGGCTTAAAACAAATCGAAGGCGTAACTGTTTATAACCCTACTTCAGAAACAGGAGTTATAGCTTTTAATATTGATGGAGTGCATCCACATGATGCGGCTAGCATATATGACCAAAGAGGAGTATGTGTAAGAGCAGGACACCACTGTGCACAACTTGTAACTAAATGGTTAAAACAAATTTCAACAACTCGCGCATCATTTTATTTTTATAATACTGAAGAAGATGTTAATGCTTTTCTCGAGGCAGTCAAGGAAGCACGCGACTTTTTCTTATCATTTTAGGAGGATATATGGCTGATTTAACACAATTATATAGACAAGTGATAATGGATCATTATAAAAATCCTCATAATAAAGGATTAACTCATGATCCTAGTTATACTTTCTTACATTTAAATAACCCTTCTTGCGGAGACGATATGAATGTTGAAGTTAAAGTCGTAAATGGCAAAGTAGAAGATATAAAGCATGACGGTAAAGGATGTTCTATTTGTTGTTCAAGCGCATCTGTTATGTCTGAAACTTTAAAAGGTAAATCTGTAGAAGAAGCCTTAGAACTTTGTACATCATTTTATTTGATGATTGAAGGTAAGGAAATTAGCGATGAAGAGTCTGAGGAATTAGGCGAAGCTATAGCTTATACAGGCGTATCACAATTTCCTGCGCGTGTTAAATGCGCAACTCTATCTTGGAAAGCTTGCGAAAGAATTTTAAGAGGTGAGGAAAATGGCAAATAAAGATGTTAAAAATATCATCAGCGATGAATATGAATATGATTTCAAAACTGATGCGAAAGTCTTATATTCAACAGGAAAAGGTTTAAGCGAAGAAGTAGTACGTAATATTAGTATGTCAAAAGGCGAACCTGACTGGATGTTAAATTTTCGTCTTAAAGCTCTAGATGCCTTCTTTAAAATGAAACAACCTACTTGGGGAGTAGACTTAAGTAATATTAATTTTGATGATTATACTTACTTTATTAAAACAAGTGAACGCACTGAATCCGAATGGGATAAAGTTCCCGATGAAATTAAGGAAACATTTGAAAAAATTGGTATTCCAGAAGCTGAAAGAAAATATTTAGCTGGAGCTTCAACTCAATTTGAAAGTGAAGTTGTTTATCATAATAATTTAAAAGAATTAGATGAACAAGGTGTTATTTTTATGGACACTGATTCAGCACTAAAAAAATATCCTGAAATTTTTAAAGAATATTTTGGAACAGTTGTGCCTTATACTGACAATAAATATGCAGCTCTAAATAGTGCTGTATGGTCAGGTGGATCATTTATCTATGTACCTAAAGGAGTAAAAATTACTAAACCTTTACAAAGCTATTTTAGAATCAATAGTGAACGTATGGGTCAATTTGAACGTACTCTAATTATTGTTGATGAAGAAGCTTCATTAAATTATGTAGAAGGTTGTACAGCTCCTATATATTCAAAAGATTCTTTACATGCGGCTATAGTTGAAATTATTGTTAGAGATAAAGGATATTGTAGATATACAACAATTCAAAACTGGTCAAAAAACATTATTAACTTAGTAACACAACGTTCAAAAGTAGGAGCTTATGCGACTATGGAATGGGTTGATGGTAATATGGGTAGTGGAATGAATATGAAATATCCTTGTTGTGTACTTGAAGGTGAATATGCAAAAGGAACAGTTATATCTGTTGCATATGCATCTAAAGACCAATGGCAAGATACAGGTGCTAAGATGATTCACATTGGTAAAAATTCTTCATCAACTATCATTTCAAAATCAATTTGTAAAAACGGTGGTAAAGTAAATTACCGCGGTATGGTTAAACAAATGAAGAATGCGATAGGCGCAAGAAGCCATGTTGAGTGTGATACATTAATTTTAGATAATGAGTCTACTAGTGATACAATTCCATTTAACGAATCTAGAACGAGTGATGTATATCTAGAACATGAAGCTTCAGTATCTAAGATTAATGAAGATCAATTATTTTATTTAATGAGTAGAGGCTTATCTGAAGAAGAAGCTACAAAGATGATTGTAATGGGATTTATTGAGCCTTTTGCAAAAGAGTTACCTATGGAATATGCAGTTGAATTGAATAGGTTAATTGATTTGTCTATGGAAGGATCAATTGGCTAATAAAAAAAGTTGTTATCATTTTATTTTGATAACAACCTTTTTATTTTATAAAATATTAATTATAATATAAGTACATTTGATATACACGGTGGACAAAAACCTTAGATTTAATGCCGTTTATCTAATATTTCATTAAAATCATTGTATATTGTATCATAGAAGTGTTGATAATTGATCTTAGATCATATATAAATAGTTTTTCTTTGAAGAAACTATGATATGAAGTACTATTTTTTTTCTCCTCGTTAACTTTATAAAATATAATATTTTGTTTACATATTAGTGATCTATATCCTTGTTTAGCAATTGCTTGATATCTTGGTATTACACCAATATAAGGAAATTCACTAAGATTATTAATTTGCATTTCTGAAAAATCTAGATATCTATAGCTTCCTTTTTAGCAAATGTAGCATTGATATAAAGAATAATATTTGTTAATTGATTATTGAATTTATCAGTTCTAATAACTTGATAATTTATTATAATTCAAGTTTCTTTCTAATATCATTAAAAGTATCAGTAACAGGTTTAATTCTATTATTTCTAACATAGTCTTCAGATTCAGCTAACATTTTTAACAATTCTAATTCAGCTTGTATTTGATTAAATTTTTCTAGACTTAAGATTACCGTATCACCATGACCATTTACTGTAATATATACAGGTTCTCTAGTTTCTTTACATAAATTAGAAATTTCATTATATTTATTAGCTCTAATGATGGTCTTATAATTTTCATGATTGTCATTCCTTATCATTATTATATCGTAATTATGGTATATTGAAAGCATGTAATTTATTTGTGTTTCAACGTATGCTTATCTTGTAATAATGTCTTAAGTGGTATCTAGCACTAGTGATTCTACTATGGCGGTTATAAATGCTAAATTCGGTGCTTTTGCTAAAGATAAGGGATTTGAAGTTAAACCTTGTGTTGTTGTAACGCCTAAAATTAAATGTAAGGTATAGAGTCACCAATGAAAATTTTAGACGAACTGTGAGCTTATAGCAATACGCTAAATTACGTTGAACAACGTGATAAGCTTGAATATATAAACAACCTTGAAAATGCAAAAATTAATGATGAAGCAGGACATATTCCTTTTAATATGTTTAAAAAAGAAAAAGGTTTCATACTCGAATTAACAAACGAAAAAGTAAGAAACCGATACAAAATTAAAACATAAACTTTGATTGTATATATTATCGAAAGAATCTCATTTTTAGGCTTTTGAGTTTTCATAATGATCACAGCTGAAGTAAATTATATGAAAAAGTGAAATTTTATAAAAAGGTGATTATGAAATGTGCTGCTTATAATATTTGATCTACAACAGATGCAACGCAATACAATTCAATTACTAAATAAAAAAGAACGTAAAAGGTTGTTAATGTTGAAAAGATAGATGTGAATAATGATTTTTTTGTTTTAATAGATTTTACTATTGAATAAATACTAATGGCAAATGACAAAATTAATATGATTTGGTAAAGGATAAAAGGCATAAAATCATAACTGAATAATTTTGTAAAACCATTTTCAATTTTTTGAGTTTGTAATAGTAAATTGGCTATATTTAGAGAAATAAATACTATTAAAAAAATATTTATTATGAAGAATAATACATTAAAAAATTTTGAAATGTTAAATTTTTGTTTTTCCATATTATCACCTCTTAATCTCTAACTGTTGGCCCATTTGGCTTTGAATTTGCAGTACGATAATCAACTTCAGGTAAATCATAAGGTGTTGTTGAATTTGTATGTGCGAAAAATGTGCTAGTCCTGTAATAACTTGTTTCTTTTTTTGTATAAACATCATAAATGATTTGATAAACATATTGGTAATTTCTTAAAATATAAATTAAGTAACCATTCGATACATATTTTTTTCCTAGAGAAACTATAAATGATTTCGAATATGTTATAGAATCGTTTGCCTTATTCGTCTTATAATATGTATATGCGGATAAATTATTTTGTAAATCCATAGATTTACTATATGAATCGTTATCACTATAGTTTTCGTGGGCAACAACAAATTCATACCCAAATGATTCGTCAGTCTGAACAATTAATGATAATGTCCAATAAAAATGTTGAAATGCATTCCCTATAGAATCATCTTCGTGATTGTTAGGAAAATTTGTAGCGGTAGTGCTAATAGCATCATTTGAAACATTCAAAGTTGTTTTAATATAATGTGGATGACTAATTAATAAAGCTAACTCGTCACTAGTCAATGTATGATTAAAAATTGTATATTGATTATCTAAATCACTGACAGAATTTATTGAACTTTCTGAACTTATACTATAATTATATAAGAAATCTATTACTTCTTGGCTATTATCATAGGAATGATTTCCGAGTTCGTC